>JAUXXN010000499.1 GCA_030684755.1 Hydrogenophaga sp. | reverse complement strand
ACATGGCGTGGGTGCCTGTGGGAAATGTTTGGGCGAAGGTGTATTCGCGCTTCTCGGCGGCCATCAGTTTCGCCAGCGATGGGCCGTCGACCGCGCCCTTGTCAGCCAGCTTTTTCGACAGTGTGATGGCCTGTCCGTTGTGGTTCAGGTTCATCAGCACGGCCATGTCTTTTTTCGGGCCCGACGTGCCGAGCTGCAGGCCGTAGATCAGGCCGTAGAGCACGTGGGCCATGTCAAGTTCGCCGTTCACCAGCTTGTCGCGCACCCCAGCCCAACTGGCTTCCTTGGTGGGAACGATCTTGACGCCGTACTTTTTGTCCAGTCCGAGTTCGGCGGCCATCACCACGCTGGCGCAATCGGTCAACGGAATGAAGCCGATCTTGACTTCGGTTTTCTCAGGCGCGTCCGAGCCCGCTGCCCACACGCCGCTGTGGCCCAGCGTGGAGAAGAAGGTGGCGGTGGCGGCGCCTTTTTTGATGAAGTCGCGGCGCGAGGCTGCGCCCGAATCGGTTGTGCCTGTCACCGCTGGGGTGACGGCTGCGGCGTCTGTAGTGGCTGGGGTGGTGGTGTGTGCGCTCATGTCCAACTCCTTGCTGATGAAAAAAACGAAACCCAAAAAAAACGGCGCCCATCACCCGACCCGCAGTGAGCGGGTTGGTGATGGACGCCGTTGTCCAGTGTCTGGGAAGACTTCAGGGTTTATGCCTTCATTGGCACAAACTCATTACTGAATCTAAAGCAGGGACCGTGCCAACCTTTTTGCTTCTGCGTTTGCAACCAGATAAAGGCTTGATTTCATTGAAAAAATACATGCCATGGCTGCGCAGAGATGGGTATCGCCGCGTTGTTGTGTGCATCGCTAGGGGTTCTGAAGGGGCCTCTTTTTGGTGCGTTGGGAGCCACAAGCACGGTCTTTGTGCGCTGCAACATCGCTCTTGGGGCGTGGTCTGCTTCAGCGGCGGCGATCAGGCAGCACGTCGGCCATGGCCAGCACCGCTTCGGCCACTTCCACCAGTCGCCGGTTTTGGTTCATGGCCATTTGGCGCATGGTTTTGTGGGCTTCTTCTTCGCTCAATTGCCGGTGGGCCATCAGCAGGCCCTTGGCGCGCTCCACCAGCTTGCGTTCGTTCAAACTGGCGCGCACGGTGTCAAGCTCGTCGGCCATGCTTTGCAGGCGCCTTGCTTGTTCTTGCACCAGTTCCAAAATCGAGCGCTCCAAATGCAGTCCGTAGCCCTGCAAAGTTGGCGTCAGTGGGGGGGCGCCCGCGTTGCTGGTCAGGCCCTTGGGGTCGATGAGCGCATGCGGTTCTTTGAAGAACGACAAGGTGTCCGCTTCTTGGCGGGCGCTGGGGTTCAGGGCGCTGAAGGCCTGTAGGTCGTGCTGTGCTGCTGCAATTTTGCATTCACACACCCGCAATAGTTCTCCAGCCAACTGGTCTTCCACGACTTTCATGCGGTCGATCCGCAAGCTGCAGCACGCAAACCAAACCGGGCTCTGGCTGGCGTCCAGGGTGGCGCCATGCGCAGCCGTGCACAACACGCGGCGCATGCGCTCCAACTCGGCCAGCGTGTTGCTGGGCTGGCTTTGTGCCCAAAGCGCACCCAATGTGGCGCTGGAAAATTCGGTGAACACCTGCAAACAGCGTTCTTGCGACTCAATGAGGTGCAACAGGCGTTGTTGTTCGTTGGCGTCGGCGCGTCCACAGGCGTACAGGGCCGAGCCCGCCGCACGTTCTTGCCCAGCAAATTCCTTGCCTTGCATGAAGTTAAAACGCGCCACCAGCAGGCGTGAAATTTCGGGGTCGGTCGCGCTGTCGGCGGCCTCAAAAACCACCGCCAGCAGACCGGCTATCAGCCGCACATAGGCGTCGGTGGTTTTGCGTGCCGTCCAGTTGTGCTGCGCCACCTGCGCCCGCAAGCCGGGCAGGGCGTCCAGCCCGTGCAGCACATAGGCGATGCGGCTGAACAGCCGTGCGCCATTGCCTACGGCGGCCGATTCGGTGTCGAGGCTGTCAAAGCAGGCGCGCAAATCGGACTCTGCGCTTTGGCATTCGCCGATTTGCGCCTGGCGCTCTGGCGCAAACCGGGCGCCGTGGGAGCCCAGGTACAGGTTTGACAAACCGCGCTCGCGCTGCAGCCCGTGCACCAGCCGTCCGGTCACATTGACCAGCGCGCTGGTGAGCGCCAGCGCTTGCAGCGCAGCGATTTCGCAGCGTTTGGCTGCAACCAGAAAATTCAAACCAGATTTCATGCGCGAAGAGGAGGGTGTTCGATGAAACAGTTCGCTCGGTTGTGAGCAACAAATATGCCGTTGGCGTGGGGGGCAATGCGGCTCAGTGGGTTCGGTTGGTGTCACAGCCCCGCCGGGCGGGTGATTGTGCCGCCCCGTACACTCCCGGCATGTTGATTTTGGGAATTGAATCGTCTTGTGACGAAACCGGCGTGGCTCTGGTGGACGCCAGCGGTAGCGGCACGCCCCGGCTGCTGGGCCATGCCCTGCACAGCCAGATTGAAATGCACCAGGCCTACGGCGGCGTGGTGCCCGAGCTGGCCAGCCGCGACCACATAAGGCGCGTGTTGCCGCTGACCGACGCCGTGCTGGCGCAGGCCGGGCTACCGCTGTCGGCGGTGGACGCGGTGGGTTACACCCGTGGTCCAGGGCTGGCGGGCGCTTTGCTGGTGGGTTCGGGTGTGGCCTGTGCGCTGG
>JAUXXN010000498.1 GCA_030684755.1 Hydrogenophaga sp. | reverse complement strand
CGCTGGGCGGTGGCCAGTTGGGCGCGGTTGGCACTGATTTCGGTTTGCAGCAGCGCCACCTCGGTTTCGCGCTGAGCCAGCGCTTCTTGCGAGAAAAAGCCTTGTGCCACCAAATCGCGTGAGCGCTGCAATTGCGCTTGCGCCAGTTTCAGCCGGGCGTTGCTCGCGTCCAGCGCGGCTTGGGTGCGTTGCAGGCTCAACTCGGCGTCGCGCGGGTCGATTTGCGCCAACACATCGCCGCGCTTCACGGTGGCACCCACATCGGCGTTCCAGCGCAGCAAGGTGCCTGCCGTTTCGGCCGACAAGCGCGACACGTTGCGCGCCACCACGTTGGCCGGTGCTTCGCGCTCTGGCTGCACCCACACGCTGTCGAGCCGGGCCACGCCCACACTGGCTCGGGCGGCTGATGCGCTGGCTGTTGAGGTGGTTGCAGCGGGTGCTGAGGTTTGCGCCCAAACACTGTGGCCGCAAAGCAACAAGCTCAGGCCGAGGGCCAGCTGGGTGGCTTGTTGGCGCAGCTGCGGCTGGGTGCTGAAGGGCTTGTGTGTGCTGTGGAGCGGGAGGGCGTGTGGGCGGGCGTTTTCAGGGCTGGGCATGGTGGTCAGGCTTCCTGGGGGGCGTTTTTTTTGGGCGGTTGGGTGGGGGCTTGTGCGGTTCGGCGGCTGTGCGGTCACATGTTCTTCACATCCACAGCGCACGCCACAGCAGGCGCGGCACATCGGTTTTGCTCAGCGTGGGCCGGGTTTGCCAGCTGCGGTGTTGGGCGGCGGCGATGGCGTCCAGTATGCGCAACCCGCCTTGCACCACCAGCCGCAGTTCCCAGCCCACACGACCCGGCACGCGCCGGGCCAGCGGTGCGCCCGCTTGCATCAAGCCACGGGCGTGGGCACACAGCTCGATCACCAGGGCTTGCTGGGCGCTGGTGTGGTGGTTGCCGTTGCTTGTGTGGGCCGTTGGTAAACGGGGCGCATCGGGTGCCAAGTCTTCCAAGCGCAAACCATGGCGCTGCAAGGCATCGCTGGGCACATACACCCGGTGGCGGGGCAGGTCCACGCTGATGTCTTGCCAAAAGTTGATCAGTTGCAAGGCGCTGCAAATCTGGTCGCTTTGTTGCAGCGACACCGCGTCGTCCACCCCGTACAGGTGCAACAGCAAACGGCCCACCGGGTTGGCTGAGAGGCTGCAATAGTCCAGCAGCTCGGCGGTGTCGGCGTAGCGGTGGCCGCTGGCGGTGTGGCGCACGTCTTGTTCAAACGCGCTCAGCAGGTTGTGCAGCAGCAGGGCGGGCAGGGCGTGTTGCGCCACCGCCTGGGCCAGTGGGCCAAAAATGCCCGCCCAGCAGCCCGGCGCCGGGGTGCCTGCCAAGCTGGCGTTCAGAGCGGCGCGGTAAGCGGCCAGCTCGGTCAGGCGTTGTGCGGCGGTCGCGTCGCCTTCGTCGGCGATGTCGTCCGCCGTGCGGGCAAAGTGGTAAATGGCCATGATGGCCGGGCGCAGGTGCTTGGGGCAGAGCACCGACGCGACCGGGAAGTTTTCGTAATGCGCTACTGCTTGCGACAACGGCGCGTCTGCCGTTGGTGGAGCTTGTGGGGCCGGATGTGGGGCGGACGAAAGCGGCAATGGCTTGTGCATGGTGTGCGCTTGTGCTGCGGGCTTGGACGGACAGGGGCTGACAGGCATTGACCGGATGGGGCGGTGGGTTCGTTTTGTGCGCCGGGTTGCGCGCTGGTGGCTGGCACCGGTATGGAAAGATTGCACTACAATTTTGCTTACTAACCGGTCAGTCATTAATTTACCAGAACTGTTGTCATGGCTTTTGTGCCCAGCGCAGCTCTTCGGTTGCTAAAACCTGACATGGTCTGAACGGGCTTTCAGCCACCCATTTCACCACCGCTTGTTCATCATTTTTATGAAAACACCGCATTTTGTTCTCATCTTGACAGGCGCTCTGGCGCTGTCGGCCTGCTCCCGCCCCGAGGCACCGCAAGAGCCCATCCGTTCGGTGAAGCTGCTCACCGTGAGCGCGGGCGCGATGGGCCTGCACAGCGAATACGCGGGCGAGGTGCGGGCGCGCACCGAATCGCGGCTGGGCTTTCGGGTTAGCGGCAAGCTGCTGCAGCGCCCCGCCGAGGTGGGGCAGCGGGTGGTGGCTGGCCAGTTGCTCGCGCAGTTGGACCCCCAAGACTTGGCCCTGGCCAGCCAAGCTGCGCAAGCGCAGGTGAGCGCTGCGCAAACCCAACGCGATTTGGCCGCTGCCGACCTGAAACGCTTCACCGACTTGAAGGCACAAGGCTTTGTGAGCGGGGCCGAGATTGAACGCCGCCAAGCCAACTTGCAGGCAGCAGAGGCTACTTTGAAACAAGCGCAGGCCCAAAGCGCGGTGCAGGGCAACCAAGCCAACTACACCCGTTTGCTGGCCGACGCCAGCGGTGTGGTGCTGGCGGTGGAAGCCGAGGTGGGCCAGGTGTTGGCCTCTGGCGCGCCGGTGGTGCGCATTGCGCGCGACGGCGCGCGCGACGTGGTGGTGGTGGTGCCCGAAGACCGCTTGGCGCAATTGCGAACCGGGCAGGCCGCGCAGGTGCGGCTGTGGGCCGGCGCGGGCACGTTGGAACCCGCTGCGCCCATGGCCGCCAGCGTGCGCGAAGTGGCGGCCAGTGCCGACCCAGCCACCCGCACCTACCAAGTCAAGCTGGCGCTGCCCGATGGTGTGCCGGTGCCGCTGGGTGCCACCGCCTATGTGACGTTTGACTGGGCCGGGGCCTCGGCCCCAGCGGTGGTGAAGCTGCCCACCAGCGCGCTGATGCGCTCGCCCGCTGGGGCGCCGTCCAGCACCTCGGTGTGGGTGTTTGACACCGCCACCAGCACGGTGCAACCGCGCCCGGTGGTGGTGGCGGGCGCTGATGGCAATCAGATGGTGATCGCCAGCGGCCTGAAACCCGGCGAAGAAGTGGTGGCCGCTGGCGTGCATGTGTTGCAGCCCGGCCAAAAGGTGACGCGCTTTGCCGCCGCCGCCACGCAGTGAGGCCCGCCATGCACCACAACCCAACGAACCCCAACGCTCCAACCTCTTGGGTGTCGCGTTTTAACCTGTCGCAATGGGCGCTGGACCACCAAGCCCTGACCAGCTACCTCATGATCGTGCTGATGCTGTTGGGCGTTGCCGCCTACTTCCAGCTCGGGCAGGACGAAGACCCGCCGTTCACTTTCCGCGCCATGGTGGTGCAGGCCTATTGGCCTGGTGCCACCGCCCAGCAGATGGCCGAACAGGTGGCCGACCGCATTGAAAAAACGCTGCAAGAGGTGCCCCACGCGGACAAGATCCGCAGCTATTCCAAGCCGGGCGAGGCGCTCATCATTTTTCAGCTGAAAGACAACGCCCCTGCCAGCGAGGTGCCGCAAACCTGGTACACGGTGCGCAAAAAAATTGGCGACATGCGCGGCACACTGCCTCCGGGTGTGGTGGGGCCGTTTTTTAACGATGAATTTGGCGATGTGTACGGCGTTATTTACGCCTTGCAGGGCGAAGGTTTTTCGCCTGCCGACAAAAAACAAGTGGCTGACGACGTGCGCCAGCGCCTGCTGCGTGTGAAAGACGTGAACAAGGTGGAGCTGTTTGGCGTGCAGGCCGAAAAGCTTTACATCGAACTCTCGGCCAAGCGCTTGGCCACGCTGGGGCTGGACATGCAGCAGGTGCTGGCCGCGCTGGGGCAGCAAAACGCGGTCGAGTCGGCAGGCGCGGTGCAAGCGCCCTTTGATGTGGTGCAGGTGCGGGTGGCGGGTGCCTTCACCTCGGTGGAGCAGTTGCGCGCCATGCCCATTCGGGCCGCCAACGGTAATCAAATACGCTTGGGCGACATCGCGCAGATCGGGCTGGGCTACGCCGACCCGCCGCAGGTGATGGTGCGGCACAACGGCATCGACAGCATTGCCCTGGGTATTTCCATGGCCAAGGGCGGCGACATCATCGCGCTGGGCAAGGCCCTGGAAACCACGGTGACGGAGATCAAGGCCGCCTTG
>JAUXXN010000449.1 GCA_030684755.1 Hydrogenophaga sp. | reverse complement strand
TCGCATCCAACACCCCTGTAGCCATCACGAGGCATGGTCAAACTGTGGGCTACTTCATTCCCACACAAGGCCAACCACAAGCCGACATGGCTGCCTTGAAAAATGCCGCTCAAATATTGGACAAACTGCTCGAAGCGCAAGGAGTCGATGCCGAAGCGGTGGTGAAAGACTTTAAAAATGCCCGAAGAAGGGCACGCCACTCAGCAAAAAAACATCCTGCCAAAGCAGCATGAGTGGAAAAACGATTGTTCTCGATGCAAATATTCTCATTCGCGCCGTGCTGGGTACGCGGGTACGTGAGTTGATTTTTACCAACGTTCGCACAGCGCTCTATTTTTTATGATGGATGCAGAGATGAAGGCGTTTGCAGCCGACGTGCTGGAATCGCTGAACCAAGCCAAACGCGGTGAGTGCGCGCGGGCGCACAGCCCTGAAGATATAGCCACCTACAAGGCGCGTGGACGTCCTGTAGGCAGTACCAAAAAAGACGCCAAACAGGCTGTGGCGGTGCGTTACAGCCCAGACGTGCTTAAAGCCCTTCTCAACACCCCCACAGCGTCAAATCTGCCGCCAGCGGTTTGACATACACCCGCTTGGCCCAGCTGGTGCGGCCGCGCGCATCAAACACCACCAAGTGGCCGTGGGTGGCGCCGCATTGGTCCATGTAGCGGCGGGTTTGTTCGGTGCCCTTGTCGATGGCTTTTTTCAGACCGTCTTTCAGGCGCACCACCTTGAGTTCAATCACTTCGCGCTGCAAGGGGTTCTCGCCCACGGGGTAGCGCAGGTACAAGTCGGTACGGCCCGTGCCCAAGCCATATTCCCGCTCAATGTAGCCGCCACCGTTCACCACCCGCTGCAAATAGGCTTGCAGCAGCAATTGCGGCCCGGCTTCGCGGTAGGCCATGCCGCTGAGCCAGTGTTCGGAATGTTCGCGGTAAAACTGCTGAAAGGCCGCCAGCAGCTTGGGCAGGTCGATCGTGCCGTCGGGTTTTTTGTACCAGGCCAGCGGTGGCTGGCTGGCCGACAGGCGGGTTTGCGCAATGTCGGTCAACTCGCGGGGTATCACTTCCTTGTAAATGGCGTTGGCAATGCGCAGGCCCTTGGTGCTGGCCGTGTCAACCGTGATCAAACCCAAGTCCAAGCAGTATTGCTTGTCATCGTCACGCAGATCTTGCAGATCGTCTTCGCTGCCCACCAAGGGCGCCATCACGCGGCGCACGCGCTCTTCTTGCAGTTTGTCGATGAGCTGGTCAAGGTGTACGGCGCGTGAAAGCACCAAGCGCTCTTTGGCTTCGCGCATCACCTCGGCGGTGATGGGCAAGCTGCGGTCCAAGCGCAGGTCTTTCATCTTGAACGTCACTTCATAGCCCAAGGCGTTCACCAGCCACGGCTGGCCTTCGGTGTAGTGCCAAGCCAGCGCGCGGGCCTCGGCGCTGAAGATTTGGCCCGTCTCGGTGGTGTGCTGGTCATACAGCGCATTCATCTCAGCCTGGCTGAAGTTGCCCAAGCGGATGGACTCCACCTTCACATTGAAAGCGCTGCCGCCAGTGATGATTTCTTTTTGGGCGCTGGAGTGGATGCGGTAGTCGCGCACATCGCGCACACCACACAAAATCAAACTGCTGGCAAACGCATGGGGGCGGTCGGCATAGCCTGCACGCAACTGGCGCAAGATGGCAATGAGGCCGTCGCCAATCAGGGCATCAATCTCGTCAATGAACAGCAGCAGCGGGCGCGGGTTGTCGGGCTGTTGCGGGTCGTTTTGTGACAGAAAAGCGATGGACTGGTGAAAGAGCTGCCCAGCGCCCACACCTTCTTGACGCCATCGGGCGAGGGCTTGCCGCAGCCCCGTGTCGTGCAAATGGGTATTGGCGGCGGCGGCCAGGGCATCGCAGCAAGTCTGCGCAACCGCCGTCGCATCGTCCCGGTAGGCCTGCGCGGGCTCCACATTCACATACACACAGCGGTACTGCGTACCGGCGTTGAAGTGGTGCATCAGCGCATACAGCGCTGTGGTCTTGCCCGTTTGGCGCGGCGCGTGCAGCACAAAGTAGCGCTTCTGGGCTATCAGGTCTTGCAGCTCCTCCAAGTTCACCCGTTGCAGCGGGTCCAACGTGTAGTGGTCTTTGGCAATCTGCGGCCCGGCGTTGTTGAAGAATTTTTCCATGCTGGCATTGTGCCGCTCCCACATCAAGCGGGGTGCCCAAGTCACCCAAGGGCTGCCACCATGGGCAGTCGCTCACGGCACGGTTTAGGCTGCCACACAGTGACAAAAATTGTCACTGTGGTCGGGCATGACATGTTTTGTCACCCCGAGTCCGCATGGCGCCACATAAAAACGTCAACTCTTGTGCCAAAGTCTGACGAAAACTCTTCAAAATGGCTGGGGTGCTGCTGGCACGAACTGTGCTGTGTGTAACCTGCGGTTTTCCCCATCCTTTCCTCTTCCAAGGAGTTTTTTATGAAGCATTCCATTCAAAAAGGTTTCACCCTCATCGAACTGATGATCGTGGTGGCCATCATCGGTATCTTGGCTGCTGTGGCACTGCCGGCTTATCAGGATTACACAGTGCGTGCCAAAATGTCTGAAGTTATTCTTGCTGGCAGCACTTGTAGAACCGGCATCACTGAAGTCTATCAAACTGCCTCTGCCGCCCCCGGCGCGGGCAATTGGGGATGTGAGACCTCGGCGTCAACCAAATACGTATCAGCTATTGCGACTGATGCAAACGGCGTTGCAACAATAAACACCCGTGGGTTTGGCGATACAGCCATTGATGCAAAAACTGTCGTTTTGACACCTTTCCAAACTGATACCGTTGCGAAAAATGTAACAACAGCGGGTCATCTGGGTTCTCCAGTGTTTAAGTGGGAGTGTGGCCCTGGTGCTGGAACGACTGGCGTTCCAGCAAAGTATTTGCCCGGATCTTGCCGCTTTGTGCCTCCTGCTCCATAAGTATGCTGCAAAGTTAAATTAACAGCTTACCTTAATAAAAGCCAAAGATCTTACGGGATCTTTGGCTTTTATTTCGTGGGAAATCCAATCTGCAGATACAGGCACGAAGCCAAATAACCAGCAAGTGACGTATGATAAATTGGCAATGAAAACAGTTTTAACCCCCATTTACCTGACAGTTGCCCAACGCCTGCGCTTAGGTGTTATACACCTTGTCTTGAGTTTGATCGTGGCGTTGCTGGTTGCCCCAGTCGTGTTGGGTGTTTGGTATCCAGCACCTTACCGCTTGATCTCGGGTGGTCTTTACCTGTTTAGTTTGCTGGTGGTAGTGGATGTGATGCTCGGCCCACTGGCCACCATGGTGGTGTCCAAGCCCAGTAAATCTGCCCGCGAATGGCGTACCGATGTGGCTTTGATTGTGTTGGTGCAGTGCGCTGCCTTGGCCTACGGCCTGTGGACGCTGCACCAAGCCCGCCCGGTGTACATGGCTTTTGAGATTGACCGCTTGCGCGTTGTTCATGCGGTTGATGTACCCCCAGAGTTGCTGCCCAAAGCACCCGAAGGTTTTCAAAAGCTGCCGCTGGGGGGGCCTGGTTGGGTGGCAGTGCGCCCCTTTGCCAACATCGCTGAACGTACGGAGGCGACTTTTGCTGCCCTCCAAGGTGTGCACCTTGCTTTCCGTCCTGATTTTTGGATGCCGTTTGAGCAAGCCAATGATGCAGTTCGGCATGAGGCCAAGCCCCTGAATGATCTCATAGAGCGCGAACCACAATTGCGCCAAACCCTGCAACAAGCCCTCGAGTCCCACGGTGTTTCTGCCTCCGATGTCCTGTACCTGCCCTTGCTAAGCCGCACGGCATTTTGGACCGCGTTGTTTCACGCCAAAACCCTAGAACCCTTTGCCTACCTGCCTATTGATCCCTACGGTGAGTAAATCGGGGTATGAACACTTGGAGTCAAACAATTGGGGTCAAACAATTGGGGTCAAAACAATTGGGGTCAGATTCCAATTCCACGTAGGGCTGCCACGGTTTGTTCATATTTCAACGGCTTCCATGAATACATATTCCCGAATATGCCTATGGAGTTCGTGCTCGGGCACCACCTCGACGGAGCGATAAAGCAGCAGGGCGAGTTCTTCGGTGAGGGGCAGGCGTTGCTGAACGCGTATGCGGCGAGCGCCGTAGCGGCGCCCCAGCGTGTGTATGGTTTCGCGTTGAGCGCGCAGTGGGTCTAGCAGCATGGTTCGGCTTCTTGGCGGGTCTCTTGAAGTGTAGGTGTTCAAAAATCGAGATTAGGTTCCAAATTGCCCAGTCTGCACGGTATCTGCTAGCCAGAAGGCAAAACCCTCCGCAGTCGGCGAATTTTCTGCCACAGCAGGGCCTTGGGTACGGTGTTGATGGCCATGGCTTGCATGCAGCGGTCGAGCCAGCCCGTGCGGACTTGTAGCCGGTCAATGGCTTTACCAAGGTCGCGTGTGACGGCCAGACCGTAGGCCTGTTCTGCCTTGGCGAGGGCTTGGCGCAGCACGGGCAGTTGCAGGTTCATCATGGCGAGGTCGATCACGTCGCGGCTGAACACACCATCATCGGCTTGCCGATCCGAATTGGCCAGCAGTGTGGATGCTGCCAAATCCAGCGGTGTCAAGGTGGCGATGCCACAGATCACATCCTTTGGCCCAGGTGGGTGCAGTGCTATCCGCGCCTCGCGCACGATTTCTAGTTTGATGGCCTGCCCGTCAATGGGCACCTGCGTTCGGATGCCGTATTGGTCGGCTCGAATGGGGTGCGAGACAGCCATGGGCAGCGCGCTTGGGTGAAGGATCAATCGGGGTCAGATTCCAATTTCCCCAGTCTGCGCAGTGTCTTCTAGCCAGAAGGCAATACCTGTCGCAAACGGCGGATGTTTTGCCACAGTAGGGCCTTGGGGACGGTGTTGTTAACGGCGGTGTAAATCCGCTGAAAAATGGTGGCGGAAAATGGTGCCGAGTCGATTCTGTTTACCAGGGTCAAAAAGCTCCTCTGTAGCGCAATCTCATTTTTCCCCGACACCAGATTTACGCGGAAACTGACTGCCGTTTACAGGTGTAGATGGTCATGGACTTTGCGCCGTGCTTTGTACAACATCAATCAGCTCTGCGACCAAGCCGCAGAGATCCTTGATCGTGGACTCCTCCACTTCAAGAAAACCTTCATATTCAGCCATGTTTCTTTTTTGGTGCGCAGCATCCAACACGCGCCATTGAGACGCTGGCCAACCCACCGTGTGCGTCAAGCATTGAAAAACGGTGAACCTGTTTTCGCTGCGGTATCCATGCCAACGCAGCGCAGCCAGGGCCGCCGCATGGGCTGCGTTGTAAGCGCTGGTGAACCGTCCTTCCCGCGAAACACCAACCAGTTGCGCGTCGGCCAGCCTTGTGCGCGCCATGTCCAGCAAGCGTTTAAATTCCGCTGGATTGCGCGGCTCCGCCTTGAGCTGGCCGATGCGCACCAAGTTGTCCAGTTCACGCGTGCTCATGGTCCACTTCCTTCTATCAGCGGCAGCACAGGCTGCGACAAGACACGGTTGACGAAGGAATCGGGTTCACGCCGACGCCGCTCGAATTCTTCGGTGGTGTAGCAATTGGGGTTGATTTTTCGCCCCAACTGGGCCTCTGCGGGCAGCAAAAGCCCCAGCACTTCGCCCAAAAGCAGATCGCTGCCCACCAGCATGACGTCCACATCACTGTGCGCTGTATCCGTCTGTCGGGCGACCGAACCGTAAACCCAAGCGGCTTGCAGCTTGGGCAAGAGGGGCGCCAAGGCTTCTTGCAGCAGAGGCACCACGCCCAGCGTTTTGCGCGTCAAGGCCACCAGTTCGGCATAGACCGGACTTTGGGCGTGGGCTTGAACGCAACGCATGTTGCCCTGGCGCACAGAACGAACCAGACCCGCCACCGCCAATCGATTCAGTTCCCGTTGTAACGAAGCACTGCCCAAGCCTGTCAGGCGTTGCAGCTCACTCAAGTGGTATTGCCGGTCGGGCTGGCCAAATATCCACCGATAGACTTTGGATTGACTGTCTGAAAAAATGGCAGAAGCAAGAGACATTGCTAAATTTTAGCAAGATCGATCTATTTTTTGGCAAGAAATAAACGGGGTCAGATTCCAATTTTTCGGTTTCAACCTGTGCCCTGTGGCTCAATGCGTTTGCCAGGGGTTCACGACGGACAAGCCCGCGATGCCCGCAAAATCTTTGGTGTTTCGGGTCACCAGGCACAACCCGTGGGCCAGAGCGATGGCGACAATCTGGGCATCTGGTGTGTCAATAGGTCGTCCATCGCGCTGTCTTTGTGTCCTGACCTTGGCGCAAGTCCCAGCGGCCAAACGGTCGAAGTTGAGACAACGCCCTTCAAAATTTTCCTCAAAAATCGAAGCGGCAGCCGCTGCCAGTGCGTTGCGACGTTTACCCTCTGGCAAAAAGGCGATGCCAGCCAGTATCTCCGCCTGGGTGATCACGCTGGTGTTGAGCTGATCGGCGCTTTGCCCCGCGAACCATTCCAGCACTTCAGGTGCAGGCATGGCTCGCATGAGCTCCGACAAGACGTTGGTATCCAGCAAAAACCATGCTCATGACGGCTCAAAATTGGGCACAGGCCTAGCGGGCTGGCGACGCTGAAACGCTGGTTGATGCGCTTGGCAAAATCCAGGCCATTCATGGCAGCAGATTCTGCTGCTAGCGTGCGCTGAAGAATGTTGCGAACCTCTTGTTCAATAGATAGGCCATGCCGTGCTGCACGCAGACGCAGACGGGTTTTGTGGTCTTTGTCAAGATGCGGATGGTGGTGCTGCTCATCGTCATGTCCTCACAAATGATTTCAACTTCACGCTTACCCGGCCCGCGTGACATCATTTGACTTTTGACCGTTCAGCCCTTGGCCGCTTCCAGTAAATCTCGGGTGCGCAGCGCCTCGCGGCGGGCTGCGGCGGCGAAGTCGTCGTCGCAGGACGCATACAGAATGGCGCGCGACGAATTGACGATGACCGGGCCGGTGGTGGCACCGCCTTGGTTGCGGTAACCCGCCCGGATGGTGGCCACCGCGTCGCCGCCTTGCGCGCCCACGCCGGGGATGAGCAGCGGCAAGGTGGGCGCGAGTTCGCGCACGCGCTGAATTTCTGCCGGGTAGGTGGCGCCCACCACCAGGCCTAGCTGGCCATTCAGGTTCCAGGGGCCTTGCGCCAGGCGGGCCACGTGTTCGTAGAGCAGTGGCTGGCCGTCCACCGAGGCCAGGCGCTGGTTTTGCAGGTCGTCGCCACCGGGGTTGGAGGTGCGGCAGAGCAAAAATGCGCCCTTGCCGTGGTACTTCAGGTAGGGCTGCACCGAGTCAAAACCCATGAACGGCGAGAGGGTGACCGCGTCGTCGCCGTAGCGCTCGAACGCTTCAATTGCGTACAGCTCGGCGGTGCTGCCCATGTCGCCACGCATGGCATCCAAAATCACCGGAACCAGCGGGGCCACAGCGCG
>JAUXXN010000488.1 GCA_030684755.1 Hydrogenophaga sp. | reverse complement strand
CCACGGTGCGGCGCTGTGCCAGCCGCTGCGCCGCGTTGGTGCGGTCCAGCACGTCACCGGCCAGCTGACCACATGCTGCGTCGATATCGTCGCCGCGCGTCTTGCGCACGGTCGTCACCAGTCCGCCTTCGTTCAAGATTTGCCCAAACCTGAGCACCACCGCACGGGGTGAGCATTTCAGGCCGGAATCGGGGAACGGATTGAAGGGGATGAGGTTGATCTTGCACGGCACACCGCGTGCGCCATGGCCTTTGACCAGCGCCAACAGCTGCTGCGCATGCTCAGGCTGGTCGTTCACGCCATCAAGCATGCAATATTCAAAGGTGATGAAGTCGCGCGGAGCCGCAGGCAGGTAGCGCAGACAGGCGTCCAACAATTCGGCAATGGGGAATTTGCGGTTCAGTGGCACCAGCGAATCGCGCAAAAGATCGTTGGGCGCGTGCAAAGACACCGCCAGCGCCACCGGACAATCTTTGGCCAAGCGGTCCATCATGGGCACCACACCCGAAGTGGACACCGTGACCCGGCGGCGCGACAACCCATAACCATGGTCACTCAGCATCACACGCAGGGCTGGAACCAGGGCGCTGTAATTCTGCAAGGGCTCGCCCATACCCATCATCACCACGTTGGTGATCACGCGCTCTGTTTTGCCCAAGTGCTTGCGCAAAAAATGCTCAGCATGCCACAGCTGGGCCACGATCTCCCCGGTGGTGAGATTGCGGGAAAAACCTTGGTGACCGGTGGAACAAAAACGACATCCCACTGCGCAACCGGCCTGGGATGAGATGCACAAGGTGCCTCGGTCCTCTTCGGGAATAAAAACGGTTTCAACAGCGTTGCCGCCACCCACATCGAACAACCACTTGATGGTGCCGTCGGCAGAATCCTGGCGGGACAGCACGGGCAAGTCGGTGATGTGGCAAACCGAAGGGAGCTTATCGCGCAGGCTGCGCGCAAGGTCGGTCATCTCGTCAAAACGAGACGCTCCCTTTTGATGAATCCAGCGAAACAGCTGAATGGCTCGGAAGCGCTTTTCGCCCAGCTGCTCGCAAAAAGCGGCCAAACCTTCAAGATCGAAGTCAAGCAGTTGGGCCGTCATGAGACACACATAGCGCCAAAACGCCCCCAGCTGGCCGACACCCGCTGGGCGGACAGCGACACAACGTGGAGCGTGTCGGCCATATTCAACGCGAGTAAACGTTCATGCCAGCGAAGAAGAACGCGATTTCGGCTGCTGCGGTCTCAGGAGCGTCCGAACCATGCACAGCGTTGGCATCGATGCTGTCGGCGAAGTCTGCACGGATGGTGCCGACAGCGGCTTTCTTGGGATCGGTCGCGCCCATCAGGTCGCGGTTTTTAGCAATAGCGCCCTCGCCTTCCAGCGCCTGGATCATCACGGGGCCGGAGATCATGAAGTCCACCAGATCTTTGAAGAAAGGACGCTCTTTGTGCACGCCGTAAAACGCTTCAGCCTCGCCGCGCGACAGATGCGCCATGCGGGCGGCCACGACTTTCAGGCCAGCGGCTTCGAAACGGGCATAGATCTGACCAATGACGTTTTTAGCAACGGCGTCGGGCTTGATGATGGAGAGGGTGCGTTCGATAGCCATGTTATTCCTTGAATTGACAGATAAATGATTGCGTTTTGCAGCAGATTGCAAAGCCTATGATTCTACATTGCCACCGTGAATTCCAAGTGGCATTGGGGGCAGGTGGAGAGTCGCATGGGCCGCACCCGCTGCCCGCATGATGTCAGCGGCCGCCCGAGCGGCCACCGCCTGAGCTGCCACCCCGTCGGCGCCCGCCAGTAGGTCGGCTGGACTCCTCTTCGCGCTGTCGCTGCAACGCGTCCTGACCAATATAGCCAAACGAGGTCTTCATGGGATCGGGTTGCGAGCCACCGCTGCTCGGCCCCTTGCCACCCCGGCCCTTGGGTGCATTGGGGTTGGGATTGCTGGCAGGCGTACCAAACATGCTGCTGCGCCGCACTGCGGGGGCTTCGCCCCGGCTTCCAGCGGGGTTGCCATAATTGCGCCCCCCCGTTTTCGGTGCTTGTTTGCCACGAGCGCCCGGATGCCGACCGGTCGGACGGGGCGTCCGATCCCCACCAGCCCCAGGGGCCGACATGCCAGCGGCTGCCGTCAGTCGGTCGATGTCTTGCTGGTCCAGCTCCACCCAGACGCCGCGCTTGAGACCGCGCGGCAGCATCATGGCGCCGTAGCGAATGCGAATCAAGCGACTGACCGCGTGGCCCACCGCTTCAAACATGCGGCGCACCTCGCGGTTGCGGCCCTCGCCAATGGTCACGCGGTACCAGCAATTGGCGCCTTCACCGCCGCCGTCTTCAATGCTGGCGAACTGCGCCATGCCGTCGTCCAGCCGCACGCCGTCGAGCAGGCGCTGCTTTTCTTCGTTGGACAAGGCCCCCAGCACGCGCACGGCGTATTCGCGTTGCAGACCGAAACGCGGGTGCATCAGCCGGTTGGCCAGCTCACCGGAGTCGGTCAACAACAGCAGGCCTTCGGTGTTCAGGTCGAGTCGGCCCACCGACTGCCATTTGCTCTGGTACAGGCGCGGCAAACGGCGAAATACCGAGGGGCGGTTTTGCGGATCGTCGTGCGACACGACTTCGCCCGCTGGTTTGTGATAAGCCAGCACACGTGGTGGTGGTGGCGTCATGCGCACCCGGACCTGCTTGCCGTTGACGCGAATCACATCGCCCAACTGGATGCGCTGACCCACGTGAGCGGGCTCGCCATTGACGGAAATGCGGCCTTCCAGAATGAGCTGCTCCATCTCCAGCCGAGACCCCATGCCGGCCTGTGCCAGCACCTTGTGCAGCTTGGGCGATTCGGCCTGTGGCGCGAGCACGCGCTTGGTGGGCAGTGGCAAGTCCAACTCTTGTTCAGCGTCAAACGCGCCACTGACCACGTCGTCGAACTGCAACACCTGAGGCTGCAGAGATCGCAGGGCTGGCGACGTCAGAGGTGCTTCGGGCTGGGGCGCAAGGTCAGACACCGGTACCGCAGCCAGGGCCTCTGGCGCAGTATCTGGCGTGGCGTCAGGCGGATTGTTGGGGGTTTGTGCCGGGTTCATGGTGTTCCTGTGTGGAAGGTTCCAACATCAGTGGGTCGGAGACGGGTCAAGAAAGGGTACATCAGGGGCTTTGGTGGCGCCCTCTGCTTCAAAAGGTCGATCGGTAACGACAGGATGCAGACTGGAAGACAGCGACTCAAAATCAAGCCGGTCAAGCGCCGACTCCTGCACCTCGCTGCCTTCTAGCGGTGGCAACTGGTCCAACGATGCCAGACCTAGATCGTCCAGAAACTGGCGCGTGGTGGCAAACAAAGCGGGCCGACCCACCGTTTCCCGGTGACCGATCACCTCGACCCAACCCCTATCTTCCAGTTGCTTGAGGATCAAGGAGTTGATGGTCACACCACGGATATCCTCCATATCGCCACGGGTCACGGGCTGGCGGTACGCGATGATGGCCAACGTCTCCATGGTGGCCCGGGTGTACTTGGGTGGCTTTTCAGGGTGCAGCCGATCCAGGTAGGGACGCAACTCAGGGCGGCTCTGGAAACGCCAACCACTGGCCACATGCACCAATTCGGCACCCCGTCCGGTCCATTCGACCTGGAGATCGGTCAAAATAGAGTTGATGGTGTCGGACGAGACCTCCATGTTGAACAGCACGCCCATGGCCCGCATGGTCAGCGGTTGGGGCGAGCAAATCAAGGCTGTCTCAAGGACGCGCTTGGCATCCGCAGTGTTCATCGTGTGTGTCTGTTTGTGACCCGCTTGCGACCAATGTGGGTAAGAAATCACTATTTAAATATGTGCCAGCAAAACATGGCTTACGACTCATCGGACTTCAGCGAAGCTGGGCAGAGGTTCTGCCTGGGGGGCTAGAAAACGTCGAGAGGCTGGGGAAAAGGGGATGCTGCAGCGTCATGCAACCCACCAAAACCTGGTAACAGGCCAACTTGGTATCAACCCAGCGGAGTCAGATTGTACTGGAGGCCGCTCTGCACCAGTGCGTCCATGAAATCAGCGGGTGGGGTGGACTGAAAATCCAGCGACTGGCCGCTTGTGGGATGCTGCAATCGAAGCCGGGTAGCGTGCAGCGCTTGGCGGCCCATACCCCACAACACACGACCGCCGTACAACGTATCACCCACCAACGGGTGGCCCAACCAAGCCATGTGCACGCGGATCTGGTGGGTGCGACCGGTGTGCAGCTTGCACGCCACCAAGCAGGCCTGATCGGAGCCTTCCAGCAGCGTGAAGGTGGTCTGTGCAGGCTTGCCAGAGGTGCCATCCTGAAGCACCACAGCCATGCGCAGACGGTTGCGGTTGTCACGCCCAATGGGCTGCTCAACACCCTGCTCTGCTGCGCCAGACCAGCGCCCATGGGCCAGCGCCAAGTATTGCCGGTTGACCTCGCGCTCTGCGATAGCCC
>JAUXXN010000483.1 GCA_030684755.1 Hydrogenophaga sp. | reverse complement strand
AAAAAAACAGGATCTTTGAAGCGCCGACACTGCGCTTGTGGCAATCCCGCCGGAGCTGCGTTGCGACACGGCTGTTCAAACCGAGGTGCTGCGCCAGTTGGAACGCAGCAAGACCTGAATTCGGATCAAAACCTGTAACTCGCCGACACACCCAGCCCCCACTGCCTCCCAGGTGCGGGTTCAAAGTAGCGCTTGTTGCCGTCGTTCGCAATCACCGAGCCGATGTAGGCCTTGTCGGCCACGTTGTCCACGCGCAGTTGCTGGCGCAGCGTCCAGGCGCCTATTTTTTGCTCAAAGCCCAGGCGCAGGTTGAACACCGTGGCCGCGTCGGTGCGGTCGCTGTTCAGGTCGTCCACCACCATGCTGCCTTGGTGAACCAGCTCCAGCGCGGCGGTCATGCCCGGCACAGCGCGCGGCTGCCAGGCCAGTTCGGCAAACAGGTTGCGGTCCACCGTGCCCGGAATGCGGTTGCCCGCAGCCACCACCGCGCCGCTGCTGCTTTTGAACGCGTCGGCAAACTGGGCGTTCAGGGTGGACAGCGCTAGGTGCGTGCGCCACGCGGGCGCCCACTGCGCGCTGTAGGCCACCTCCAGGCCCGAGCGGCGCGTTTGGCCTGCGTTGGTGTAAATGGTGCGCCCGCCGCTGCTGGAAGCCACCACAATTTCATTCGAGGTTTGGATGTGAAACAACGCCGCGTCCAGCCGGTGCCCTGGGGCCAACTGGGTTTTTAAACCCGCCTCGGTGTGCGTGCTGCGCGCCGATTGCAGGCCCAGGTTGGGGCCGCTGCCGTTGGCGGTGTAGGCCAGTTCGGTGAAAGTGGGCGTCTCAAAACCCCGGCCCACGTTGGCGTACACATTGGTGTTGGCGCTCAGGTGGCGGGTAATGCCCAGCACCGGGTTGGTGGCGCTGAACGACGCCGTCCCGCTGTCGTCTGGGTTGCCGGGGCGAACAAAAAAGTCTTGCACGCGGAAGTTCACCCGGTTGGCGCGCAACCCGGCCACCGCACTCCAGTCTTCGTTGATGGCCCAGTCGGCCTGCGCATACACGCCGCTGCTGGTCACGCGGTTGTCTTCGTCGCGCTTGGGGTCGCCCACGGCGCCGAAGTTGTTGATAAAGCCCCGGCGGCGCTCGCTCATGCGCTCCAAGTCCAGCCCCGTGGTCAGCTGCACCTGCCCTGCGCCCACAGGCAGACGCTGGGTGTAGCGCAGGCCGGTGCCGCTGTAGCTGCGGTCCAGTTGCACCACGCCGCCAGCCGCCGTGGGCGCTTGCTGCACCGCCAGCGGAATCGACAAACGGTTGTCCAAGTCGCGCTCGCCGGTGTAAACCCGCGCCGTCAGGCTGCTGCTGGCGCTGAATTGGTGGTCCAGCACCACACCGACCTGGTTTTGCGACACGTCTTTGCCCGCCTTGTACAGCGTCGAGTTGGCCACGGCCTGGCGCGGGTCGGCCTCGAACAGCGCGCGCGTCAGGCCCAGCGGGTCGCCCGACACCGGCTGGTCAAACACATTGGCGACCAGCGTCACCTGCGTGTCTTCGCTGGCCGTCCAGCGCAGTTTGGCGTTGGCGTGCTGGCGTTGGGCGGCGCTGTTCACGCGCCAGCCGTCGGTCGAAAAATCGCTGTGGTCTATCACATAGTTCAGCGCCCCGCTCTGCCCCGCAGCCTGCACACCATAGCGGCGCAGGCCATCGGCGCCCGCGTCCACACTCAGGCGCACTTCGGGCCGCTGCGGGCCGTCGGCTGTGAACACCTGCAACACGCCGCCCGCCGAGTTGCCGTACATCTGCGCCAGCGGGCCGCGCAACACCTCAATGCGCTGCGCCGACGGCAGGCTGATGGTGGACGCCTGACCTTGCCCGTCGGGCATGGTGGCCGGAATGCCATCCACAATCAGCCGCGTGCCGCGTATGCCAAACGGCGAGCGCGAGCCCGAACCGCGAATGGACAGTTGCAAATCTTGCGCATAGTTCTGGCGGTTCAACACCGTGATGCCGGGCACCCGGTTCATGGCCTCCGACAGGTTCACCTGCGGCCCCGCAGCCTGCAACACCGCCCGCCCCACGGCTTGAATGGACGCGGGCGCGTCAAAACTGCGCTGCGCTTGCCGATTGGCGCTGATCACCACCTCGGGCAACGAACCGGACGCATCGGGCGACGTGCTGAATGGCTCGGTAGACGGTGCGATTTGGGCGTAAGCGGAGCCACCCAGGGCCAACACCCAAACGGCATTGAGGCGCCGCAAAAGAAAGCGGGTCCATGGGGTCATGGGTTGTCTCCAGTAAATTGGGCCTCTGCTGACCGGGCCATCGTTGAATTTTGAGCAGGTCTTGATACAAGTTCCGTACCACGGCAGCACAGGGCCAAGGTGTTCAGCAATGGAACACTGCAGCAAATTCACCTGCGGTATGCAGCCTGACGCCATACCCAGCGTATTATTTTCAAATCCATCAAACAGGGAGTTCTTACACATGCTGATCAGCAACCTT
Source organism: Hydrogenophaga sp. (assembly GCA_030684755.1). Taxonomy (GTDB): domain Bacteria; phylum Pseudomonadota; class Gammaproteobacteria; order Burkholderiales; family Burkholderiaceae_C; genus Hydrogenophaga. The sequence continues at coordinate 256 of JAUXXN010000483.1, read as the reverse complement.
GAAACCGCACCCGGCCACCGCGTTGTGGCCCATTTGGGCATTGTGCAGGGCAGCACGGTGCGGGCCAAACACGCCGGTAAAGACATTCTGGCGGGCCTCAAAAACATCGTGGGCGGCGAGCTCAAAGCCTACACAGAGCTCATGCAAGAGGCACGCGCAGAAGCCGTGGCACGCATGACGGCCGAGGCCCGCGCCCTGGGGGCCAACGCCGTGCTCAACGTGCGCTTCGTCACCACCAGCATCACCGCTGGAGCCG
>JAUXXN010000481.1 GCA_030684755.1 Hydrogenophaga sp. | reverse complement strand
ACGGCGCCGTCGATCACGCCTTTGGACAGCGAGTCGGGGATCTGCGGCAGGGGCATGCCCACGGGGGAGGCGCCCAGGTACGACAGCATTTTGGTTATCTGCCGGGTGGGACCGCGCATCTTGAGGCCGCGCAGGTCTTCAGCGGTTTTGATCTGTTTGTTTCGCGTGTGGAACACGCCGGGGCCGTGCACCTGCAGGGCCAGGGGTTGCACTTCGCGGAACTCGTCTTTGGCTACGGTCTGCACGTATTCCCAGTAAGCCTTGGAGGTGGCTTCAGCGTTGTTCATCATGAACGGCAGCTCGAACACCTCAATGCGCGGGAATCGGCCAGGTGTGTTGCCGGGCAGGGTCCAGACAATGTCCACCACGCCATCTTTGGCCTGGTCGTACAACTGCACCGGCGAGCCACCGAGCTGCATGGCGGGGTAAGCCTCAAACTTGATGCGGCCATCGGAATCTTTGGTGACCTTGTCCATCCAGGCCTTGTGCATGTTGAGCCACACGTTGGACTGTGGCGACATGAAGGTGTGGAACTTGAGTGTGACGCTTTGCTGGGCAAAGCCCACCAGGGCGGGGGCGCCAAATGCCACGGCGGCACCGGATTGGAGCAGAGTTCTGCGCTGGATCATGGGGATATTCTCCTGGAGGACTGGCTAAAAGGATGCTTGGAAAAGACCAGGCAAGGGTACGGGTTTTGAACAGCAGTTGTTCACAGGTCAAACCCGCAAAACCTGGGTTGCATAGAAACCATAAATTTACTTTGGTGAAATTAATTTCACTAAAAGAAATTATAAAGAGTGGTTAGTCAGGGTAAACCCTGGTTTAGATGACTTGCACAGTGATGTCGCTGAGCCCGTCGACACCGCCGGTCAGGGTGTCGCCCTGCACCACGGCAGCCACACCTTCGGGCGTGCCGGTGTAGATCAAGTCGCCTGCCTGCAGTTCCCAGGCGCTGGACAGGTGCTCAATGGTTTCTGCCACGCTCCAGATGAGTTTGGCCACGTTGCTGCGCTGGCGGTCAAGTCCGTTGACCTGCACCCAAATCGCGGCGTGGTGGATGTCTCCGGCCTGCGCGGCGGGTGTGATGGGGCCAATGGGCGCGGAATGGTCAAAGGCCTTGCCAATGCACCAGGGTCGGCCCTGTTTTTTCATGTCGTTTTGCAGGTCGCGGCGGGTCATGTCCAGGCCCACGGCGTATCCGTAAATGTGCTTCGCAGCGTCTTCAGCGCGGATGTTGCGCCCGCCCTGGCCAATGGCTACCACCAGTTCAATTTCATGGTGCAGGTTGGTGGTGAGGCTGGGGTAGGGCATGGTCGCGGTTTGCCCCGCGTCGGCCACCACCAGGGTGTCGGCGGGTTTCAGAAAAAAGAACGGTGGTTCACGCCCGGTGAAGCCCATTTCTTTGGCGTGTTCTTCGTAGTTGCGGCCCACGCAGTAAATGCGGTGCACCGGGAAACGCTCGGTGGTGCCGACCACGGGCACGGAGACAACGGCAGGGGGCGTGAAGGCAAAGCTCATGGGTTTTCCTGGGTGTGTTGAACCGTGGGATCGTATCGCCAGCGGTAAGGCTGCGGATCGGTACTTGGTCAGGACTTGCGCAAGTCCTGTCAGTGTTGCTGGGCAGGCAGGCGCACCACCAGCCCGTCCAGCGCGGGGGTGAGCTGGATCTGGCAACACAGGCGGCTTTCGGGTTCCACCGGACTGGCGGCGAAGTCGAGCATGTCGGTTTCGTCGGCCACGGGCGGGGGCAGTTGTTGGGCCCATGCTGGGTCCACGATCACGTGGCAGGTGGCGCAGGTGAGGGTGCCGCCACAGTCGCCTTCAATGCCGCGTATGTTGGCTTCGGTGGCGGCTTTCATCAGGCTTTGGCCGGGCGCGGCTTGCAGGTCTTGCACAGTTTGGTCGGCAGAAATAAAACGGATGTGGATCATGGTCGGGCTTGAAAAATGGGTTCAGATGCGGCTGAAATATTCGCGGCGTTCAAAGTCGGCTTTGTCTTCGGCCTGGGCGTGGCGGTCCATTTCTTGTTGTTTGATGCGGCAGAAGTAGCGCACAAAGTCGGGGCCCAGGCCGTCCATCAGTGCCGGGTCGCTTTGCAGCGCAGCCAGTGCTTCGCCCAGCGAGGTGGGTATTTTCTCGCCGGTGTCGGCGTAGGGCGTTTCGCACGCTGGGGGCGGTTGCATGTGCTGCGCCAAGCCATCCAGCCCAGCGTGTATTTGCGACGCCATGTAGAGGTAGGGGTTGGCGGCGGGTTCGCCCAGTCGGTTTTCGATGCGGGTGGCGGGGTCGCCCGCGCCGCCCACCACGCGCAGCATCGCGCCCCGGTTGTCTTGCCCCCAGATGACCGACTGCGGCGCCAGTGCGTTGGGCCGAAAGCGGGCGAAACCGTTGATGGTGGGCGTGCACAGCGCGCTCATGCCGCGTGCGTGGGCCAGCAGACCGGCGAGCCAGTGGCTGGCGGCATCAGACAGGGTGTGTTGTGCATCCAGCGGGGTGGTGCCGGGCGCGGGGCTGTCGCGCATGCAGGCGTTGTTCCCGTTGGACGGCTGCACCAGAGACTGGTGAGGCAATGGAAGCTGCACCAGCGACTGGTGCAGGTGCCAGCCGCTGGACATGATGTGCGGAAACGGCGGGCGGCACATGAAGGTGGCGTGGTAACCGGCGCGGCGCAGCGCCTGGCGCACGCCGTTGCGAAACAGCACCATCTGGTCGGCGGCGGTCAGCGCGTCGGTGGCGTCGAACACCGCTTCCACCTGGCTGGGGCCGAGTTCAATTTCCAGCGACTGCAGCGGCAAACCCAGCGCCTGCGCGGTGCGCATGACGATGGCCAGCGGTTCGTCGGCCATGTCGATCATGGCCTCGGCCTGCAGGTTGTAGCCGGGGTGGATCATCTCCACCGTGGGCGGCAGGCCGGGCCAGTTGGCCAGTTCGGGGTTCAGTTGTGGCGATGTGTCGGTGATGCGGTAAATGTGAAATTCCACCTCCAGCCCGGTTTTCAGGCCATAGCCCGCCTGCGCCAGCCGCGCCAGCGCCTGCTGCAGCTCGCGGCGGGTGTCCCGCGGCACCGGCGTGCCGTCGGCTAACCTTGGGTGGCTGCGCAGCCAGCCGG
>JAUXXN010000438.1 GCA_030684755.1 Hydrogenophaga sp. | reverse complement strand
TGTTCGGCTTCAAGGCCCTGCGTGCCCTGCGCCTGGAAGACATCCGCTTCCCGATTGCGTATGTGAAGACCTGCGGCGGCCCTCCTCACGGCATCCAGGTGGAGCGTGATTTGATGAACAAATACGGCCGCCCGCTGCTGGGCTGCACCATCAAGCCCAAGCTGGGCCTATCGGGCAAGAACTACGGTCGCGCGGTGTACGAATGCCTGCGCGGTGGCCTGGACTTCACCAAGGACGACGAAAACGTCAACAGCCAGCCTTTCATGCGGTGGCGCCAGCGCTTCGACTTCGTGCAAGAAGCCATTGAAAAAGCCGAACGCGAAACCGGCGAGCGCAAAGGCCACTACCTGAACGTGACCGCGCCTACGCCCGAAGAGATGTACAAGCGCGCCGAGTACGCCAAAGAACTGGGCTCGCCGATCATCATGCACGACTACCTGACCGGTGGTTTCTGCGCCAACACCGGACTGGCCAACTGGTGCCGCGACAACGGCATGCTGCTGCACATCCACCGCGCCATGCACGCCGTGCTCGACCGCAACCCGCACCACGGTATCCACTTCCGCGTGCTCACCAAGTGCCTGCGTTTGTCGGGCGGTGACCACCTGCACTCCGGCACCGTGGTGGGCAAGCTCGAAGGCGACCGCGCCTCCACGCTGGGCTGGATCGACATCATGCGCGACAGCTTCATCAAAGAAGACCGTTCACGCGGCATCTTCTTTGACCAAGATTTCGGTTCCATGCCCGGCGTGATGCCGGTGGCATCGGGCGGTATCCACGTCTGGCACATGCCCGCACTGGTGAATATTTTTGGCGACGACTCGGTGTTGCAGTTTGGTGGCGGCACGCTCGGCCACCCCTGGGGCAATGCGGCTGGCGCAGCGGCTAACCGCGTGGCACTGGAAGCCTGCGTGAAGGCGCGCAACGAAGGCGTGGAAGTGGAGAAAGAAGGCAAGACCGTGTTGATGGACGCAGCCCAACACTCGCCCGAACTCAAGATCGCCATGGAAACCTGGAAAGAGATCAAGTTCGAATTTGACACGGTCGACAAGCTCGACATCGCCCACAAGTAAAGCTGTCGATTTCGATCCATGACTTTGTCGCAAAGCCTTGCCGTGCCTTCAGCACTGTCTGCGGCTTCGCTTCGCGTCCTGTATCGAACTTGACAGCTTAGGAAGCAGCGCAACTTTTTAAAGGACAACCATCATGACCATGCAAGACTACAACTCCCGCCTCTCCGACCCGGCCAGCCGCAAGTTCGAGACTTTCTCTTACCTGCCCGCCATGACCACGGAAGAAATCCGCAAGCAGGTGCAGTATTTGGTGAAAAAGGGTCTGAACCCCGCCGTTGAGCACATCGAGCCGCAGTACCTGATGGACTCGTACTGGTACATGTGGAAGCTGCCCATGTTTGGCGAGACCGACGTGGACGTGGTGCTGGCCGAATGCGAAGCCTGCCGCCAAGCCAACCCCGACAACCACATTCGCCTGATTGGTTACGACAACTTCAAGCAGTCGCAGGGCGCGAGCATGGTGATTTTTCGGGGCAAGACGGTTTGACGGTGGAAATGGGCCGCAACCGCTGACCACGCTGGCCCCCATCCCAACCTTCCCCCAGAGGGGGAAGGAGCAAGACAGGCAGGCTCCCAGTCTTCGCCCAGAGGCGCAAGAGCGTGAAGCCCCCATCCCAACCTTCCCCCACAGGGGGAAGGAGCAAGACGAAGAAGCCCGCCTCCCATTTTCCCCGGTGGGACAAGGAGCATGACACCACTGCCCCTGAGCGGGGGAATGT
>JAUXXN010000434.1 GCA_030684755.1 Hydrogenophaga sp. | reverse complement strand
CTGTTCTTTGTCGGGCCCGGCGGCGGCGGTGCTGCTGCGCGCGCGGGTCCGGGTTGCGGGGGTGGACGGGGCGGTGCGGGCAGACGGTCGGCTCATGGCGTGCGTGTTGTGGGGTCGGTTTGTGGGGCCAAAGGGCATGCTAGCATTCAAAACTGCCTTGCCCGTTACCAAGTGGGTACGAAAACACCCCTTGGTTATTGATCTTTTTTTGATCTTTTTTTGATCCGGTTGGGATCCATTCAAGTGTCCATAGCAAATTCCATACCCATGTCCATCACCATCGCCACCCGCGAAAGCCGTTTGGCGCTTTGGCAGGCCGAACACGTCAAAGCTTTGTTGCAAGGGCTGGGCCACCGTGTTCAACTGCTCGGCATGACGACCAAAGGCGATCAGATTTTGGACCGCAGCCTGTCCAAAGTGGGTGGCAAAGGTTTGTTTGTGAAAGAACTGGAAGTGGCGCTGGAAGAGGGGCGGGCCGACATCGCGGTGCATTCGTTGAAAGACGTGCCGATGGACCTGCCCGAAGGGTTCGCGCTGGCTTGTGTGATGGAGCGCGAAGACCCGCGTGACGCCTGGGTGTCGCCCGTGTGCGCCACCTTGGCTGACTTGCCGACGGGCGCGGTGGTGGGCACGTCCAGCCTGCGCCGTCTGGTGCTGCTGCGCGAAGCGCTGGACGCGCTGGGCCGCAGCGACGTGCGCATTGAACCCCTGCGCGGCAACCTCGACACCCGGTTGCGCAAGCTCGACGACGGTCAATACCACGCCATTGTGTTGGCCGCTGCTGGCCTCAAGCGGCTGGGTTTGTCGGAGCGCATTCGCCATATTTTTGAGCCGGTCGAGTCTTTGCCGGCAGCGGGGCAGGGCGCCCTGGGCATCGAAATTCGGGCCGACCGGGCCGACTTGTTGACCGCGCTGGCGCCCTTGGTACACCAGCCCACCTGGCTGCGCGTGGCGGCCGAGCGCACAGTGTCGCGTGCCATGGGCGGCAGTTGTTCCATGCCGCTGGCGGCCTACGCCCACTGGCATGCCAGCGACGCGGGTCGCTTGCAATTGGACGCCGCCTGGGGCGACACCGAAGGTGTGCAGCCGGTGGTGCGGGTGAGCGGGCAGGCCTATGTGCAAGACCTGGCGCAGGCCGAAGCCCTGGGCCAGCGCGTGGCCGACGCCTTGCGTGCCGCCGGTGCCCAGCCGCCCGCCACCAGCGTGGAAGCCTGACCTTGTCTGCCTACACGGCTGCGCCCCGCGCGCGGGAGCGGCTGCAACGCGTCATCGTCACGCGGCCCGAGCCCGAGGCCACCGCTTGGGTGCAGGCCCTGCAGGCCGAGGGCTGGCCCTCGCAAGCCCTGCCGTTGATTGAAATAGCCGAGCCCACCGATGCGGCTACACAGCAGCGGTTGCAACAGACCCGCGCCCACTGGCTGGACGCCGACGCCATCATGTTTGTGAGCGCGGCGGCGGTGCAGCATTTTTTCTCGGCGGCGGTGCAAGCACCGCAGGCATCGCAGGCGGCCAGCGTTCGCACCCGCTTCTGGGCGCCTGGGCCGGGCACCGCCCGTGTGTTGGCGCAAGCCCTGGCCACTCGCGGTTTAGGCGCCGAACACATCGATGCTCCGGCGGCTGATGCCGTGCAGTTCGACTCCGAAGCCTTGTGGCCGGTGGTGGCCCCGCAGCTGAAACCGGGCCAGCGCATCTTGATCGTGCGCGGTGCTTCGCAGCCTGCCGCAGCCCCTTCAGCGCCAGAACCGGCTGCGCAGGCGTTGGCGGGCAACGGGCGCGACTGGCTGATTCAACAGTGCCAAGCCGCAGGCGCCCAGGTGCAGGCCTGCGTGGCCTACGAGCGCCGCGCACCACCGAGCACACCCGCCCTGCAAGCCCTGCTACAAAGTGCCACCGCCAGCGGCAGCCTGTGGTTGTTCAGCAGCTCCGAAGCCTTGGTCCATTTGCGCGGTCTGGCTCCAGCAGCGGTGTGGACGCAAGCCAGCGCCCTGGCCACCCACCCGCGCATTGCGGCCACAGCCATCGTTACCGGCTTCGGCCGGGTGATGGACACCCGGCCCGCCTTGGCCGATGTGTTGCTCGCTCTAGAATCGAACTGGAGCCGCCCATGAGTCAAACCCCCACCGAACACCCCACCACCGCCCCGCCTGTAGCCAGCGCTGTCCCTGCGGTATTGCCTGCGGCCTCACCGCGTTCGGTGACTTGGCTGTTGTCGCTGGGCCTGCTGGTCGCTGCGCTGGCGCTCGTCATGAGTGGCTTGCTGTGGCAAAAACTCAGCTTCACCCAGCAAGAGTTTGCGCGCCGCAGCCAAGACAGCGCCAACCAAGCCCAGGCAGCGCGCAACGTGGCTGGGCAGGCCGAAGCTCTGTCGCAAGAGCTGCAAGCCCGCCTCACCGTGGCCGAGCTGCGGCTCTCTGAAGTGAGTCTGCAACGCAGCCAGCTCGAAGAGCTGATGCTCACCCTGTCGCGCTCGCGCGACGACAATTTGGTGCAAGACTTGGAAGCTGCGCTGCGGCTGGCCTTGCAGCAAGCTCAACTCACCGGCAGCGCACAGCCCCTGGTGTCGGCCTTGCAGGCAGCCGACCAGCGCATTGCCCGTGCCGCCCAGCCGCGGCTAAACCCTGTTCAGCGCGCCATTGCGCGCGACATAGAGCGCATACAAACAGCTTCGTTGGCCGACATTCCTGCCCTGGCCTTGAGGTTGGACGAACTCGCTCGCCAAGTGGACGAGTGGCCGGTGCTCAACGCTGTGGGTCCGGGCCGTGGGCCCACAGCAACCATGAAAAACCAGGTAAGCACCGAACTTGCCGGTGCCGCTGCAGAGGGTGAATCTGCTGCCGCCAGCAGCCCGGATGCTGTAGTGCCCGTCGCCAGCCTGCCTAGCAGCGCCATCGATGCGCATGCCGTGGAACATCCCCCCGCTGACAGCGGTTTGAGCCAAGGCTGGGGCCGTGTGTCTGCGGTTTTTCAGGATTTTTGGGGCCGTATCTGGGCCGACGTGACCCGAAGCGGGCGCGAATTGGTGAGGGTCAGCCGCATTGACCGCCCCGAGGCGGCCTTGCTCGCGCCCGAGCAGGCCTTTTTCTTGCGTGAAAACCTCAAACTCAAATTGCTCAATGCTCGGCTGGGCCTGTTGGCGCGACACATGGTGTCTAGCCAAGCCGATGTGGCCGCCGTTGAACTGGCGTTGGAACGATACTTTGACACCACCGCTCCAACGGTCGCTGGTGCACAACGTGTGCTGGCTGGCCTGCGCAACGATCTGGTGGACAACAACCTGCCCCGGCCCGACGAAACGCTGGTCGCGCTGGCGGCTGCGGCGGGAGGTCGCTGATGCGCAGTTTGCAGCACGGCGCCATGCGCAGTGTGTTCTGGTTCCTGGGTCTGGCGGCTCTGGCTGTGGCCTTGGCATTGCTGGTGGGGCGCAACCCCGCCACGCTCACCCTTTTCTGGCCACCTTACCGGTTCGATGTCTCGTTCAACTTCGTGGTGTTCGCGCTGATCGCTGCGTTTGTGTTGTTGCATCTGGCCTTGCGGGCCGTTGCCGCGCTGCGCGAGCTACCGGCACAGGCCCAGCGGTGGCGTGGCCAGCAGGTGGAACGCGCGGTTGTGGGTGCTGTGGTGGATGCGTTGTCGTACCAGTTGTCGGGCCGATTTGTGCGCGCCCAGTCGGCCGCCCAGAAAGCGCTGGACCAGTTGGAATCTGGTGCGGTGGCACAGTGGCCGCGCCGGGATCAGCTCCAGTTGTTGGCCCACCTGTTGCTGGCGGAAAGTGCCCAGTCGTTGCAAAACCGCGAGCGGCGCGACGAACATCTGCAAGCGGCCCTGGCACCGCAGTTGGCGAAAAATGCGCCCGAGGTGTATGAAGGTGCTTTGCTGCGTGCCGTGCGCTGGGCGGTGGAAGACCGTGACATTCAGACGGCCCGCAGCCGACTGGCCCAACTGCCGCACGGTGCTGCCCGCCGTATTCAGGCCCTGCGTCTGAAGCTGCGTGTTGCCCGGTTGGGCGGCGCCACCGCAGAAGCGCTGGAGACCGCTCGTGTGCTGGCCAAGCACCGCGCCTTCACGCCCCTTGTCGCGCGCAGCATTGTGAGGGGGCTGGCCCTGGATGCGTTGGCGCAAGCGCACGATCTTCAGCAACTGCAAACGGTGTGGCGCAAACTTGACAGCACCGAACGCGCCATGCCTGAGCTGGCACTGGCCGCAGCACAACGTGCCAACCAGTTGGCAGAGTCGAACAGTGATGGGGGCGACACCGCCGATCGCCAGGCCGCAGCCGCACTGGTACGCGCATGGTTGGAGCCACTTTGGCAGGCGTTTGCCTCTCTGGACACCACGCAGCAGAGTCTCTGTGTGCAGGCGCTGGAGCCGGGTTTGTTGCAACTGGACGCCAGTGGGTTGGCACGCTTGGAACAGTCGCAACAGCAGCTGCCCAACAACCCTTATTTGCAGTATTTGTCGGGTCAGGCGTGCATGCAACGCCAGCTCTGGGGCAAAGCCGCCCAGTTGCTGGGCCAGGCCGGGCACAGTCTGCAAGAGCCTGCTCTGCTGCGCCGCACCTGGTGCGCGCTCGCTGAGCTGGCACAAGAGCGGGGTGACGAAGCCGCTGCCCAAGCCGCCTGGAAAAAAGCGGCCCAGATGGGCTGATTCCATTTCCATATCAACCGTGCACTTTGTCGGCTTCGCTTGCCGTACGCTTGTACTGTCTGCGCTTAGCCTTCGCGTTCACGGTCGATCTGGAAACGCAATGAGTGCCGAGAGTCTGAGCGCTCTTCGCCTTGGGCGTCAATCGAATGGCGCACAGGCACCAACCCATTCAAAAAATCCATGGCGTGGTTGCCGTTCAACCCCGAAATGCAAAACGCCGACCCATGGGTCGGCGTTTTGGTTAAGCACGCAGCACACGCCTGAGCGCGTGTGCTTTGTGCAAATTACTGCACTTCGAAGGGCAGAGGCATGTTGCGCAGATCCTTGCGGGTCTCCACCAGCACCAGTGGACCGTCGTCTGGCAGCGCCACGATTTTGGGCTCGCGGGGCACATGGACAGGTTTCGGTTCAGTCGCAATGGCCGCCTGCACTTGGGCAACCTTTTCTGCGTTGGAATTGATCCATTCCAGACCGCTGCTCTGTGCCACTTGGTTAAGGGCTTCAACCGACAACTCGAAACCTTGCACCTTGGGCAGCCCGCCAGCGACAGGCTCAGCAGCCGGTACTGGTGCTGTGCGGGGCGCCCGCACAGCAGTAGGTGCTGGTTGGCTTGCAGGGGTTTGGGCCACAACAACGGCCACAGGTTCCACGGCAACTTGCACAGCCACTGGCATGTCTGCAACCGGTGGCGCTGCGGGGCTGGGCGCCGTTTCCACGGGCAGGCTGAAGTAGCTGCTGCGCACCGGCGGTTCTGATGGCGTCTCTACCCGGCTTTGCGGTTCAACCGCCGCCGCTTCCGCTGTGGCGCCTTCTTCGACCTGGGTTACCGAGGTGTCGCGCGGTGCGCGGTCACGGCGGTCGCGGCCATAGCGGTCTCGGCTGCGGCGCTCGCGCGGGGCGCGGGGCGCGCTGGTGTCGGCTCCGCCTTCGCGGGGCACCTCTGCAACCGTTTCGGTGGGCTCGTTCGGTGTTTGCTCGGCATCTGCGCTTGGGACGGGCGTACCCACGTCGGCATTTTCAGAGCCTGGTTGACGGCGGCGGTTGTCGTTGCGAGGACGGCGCTCGCGGCGCTGCGCCTCAGCGGCTTCCGGGGTATCGGCTGCAGCTTCTGGCGCTGCGTTGGCCAGAACCACGTTCACGTTCGCGTCTGCGGGAGCGGCCTCACGGCGGGCGTCGCGGCGCAGGTCTGGGCGACCGCCGTTGCGACCGTCGTTGCGCGGTTCGCGAGGTTCCCTGGTGTCACGGGTTTCACGACCTTCGCGGTTTTCACCCCGGCCCTCCGCACGGGCTGGTTGACCTTCAGGGCGGCCATCACGGCCTTCGGGACGGCGCTCACCACGTCCTTCTGGACGGCCTTCCACACTGCGAGCTTCACCACGCGGGCCGCGTCCGCCTTCGCGGCCTTCACGCGGTGTGCGGGTTTCGGTGGGGTTGCGGCCACCCCGGCTGCGGTTGTCACGGCGTCCATCGGAACGCTCTTCCGAAGCGCCCGTTTTGCCCGATGGCAGGACCGGTGCTGGAGCTTTTGCAGGTGCCGCGACCACAGGGGCAGGTTCAGCTCCGCCGAAGATGCTCTTGAGCCAGGCAAAGAAACCTTTCTCGACCGGAGCTGCTGCTGGGGCCACGGGCGCAGGCGCAGGCGCAGTCACTGTCACCATTGGTGCGGCCACGGGCGCAGGCGCTTCGGGGCGCGGTGCGGCCACGGGCGCTGGGCCGTCGGGCAACACACCTTTGATCAGCGGTTCTTGCTTGTTGGTGCGCTCTTGGCTGCGGCGGGTGAAGCCGGTGGCTTCGTCGGGTTCGTCGGCCAGTTTGTAGCTGGCGTCCAGGTTTTCCAGGCGCGGGTCGTCGTGCTTCAGGCGTTCCAGCTTGTAGTTAGGCGTGTCCAGCGACTTGTTGGGCACCAGCAGCACGCTGATGCGCTGCTTGAGTTCAATTTTGGTGATTTCGGTACGTTTTTCGTTCAGCAAAAAGCTAGCTACTTCAACCGGCACCTGCACCAGCACGGCGGCGGTGCTGTCTTTGAGCGACTCTTCTTGAATGATGCGCAAAATTTGCAGCGCCGAGCTTTCCGTGTCTCGAATGTGACCAGATCCGCCGCAGCGAGGGCAGGGAATGGATGAGCCTTCGCTCAGCATGGGCTTGAGGCGCTGGCGGCTCATTTCAAGCAGGCCAAATTTGCTGATGGCGCCAAACTGCACACGGGCACGGTCTTGACGCAGTGCGTCGCGCAGGCGGTTTTCCACTTCGCGGCGGTTCTTCGACTCGTCCATGTCGATGAAATCGATCACGATCAGGCCGCCCAAATCGCGCAAACGGGCTTGGCGCGCCACCTCGTCTGCGGCTTCTAGGTTGGTGCGGGTGGCGGTGTCTTCAATGTCGCCGCCCTTGATGGCGCGCGCCGAGTTCACGTCCACCGCCACCAGCGCTTCGGTCTGGTCGATGACGATGGCGCCGCCCGAAGGCAGGTTCACCGTGCGGCTGTAGGCGGTTTCGATCTGGTGCTCGATCTGGAAACGGCTGAACAGCGGCGCGTCGTCGCGGTAGCGCTTCACGCGGTGCCCGTGCTCGGGCATCACGTGGCTCATGAACTGGTGCGCTTGCTCAAAAATGTCGTCGGTGTCGATCAGGATTTCGCCGATGTCGCCGTTGAAATAATCGCGGATGGCGCGGATCACCAAGCTCGACTCTTGGTAGATCAGGTAGGCGCCCTTGCCGCCTTGGGCGGCACCGTCGATGGCGTTCCACAGCTTGAGCAGGTAATTCAAGTCCCACTGCAGTTCGGGCGCGTCGCGGCCAATGCCAGCGGTGCGGGCAATGATGCTCATGCCGTTGGGGTATTCCAGCTGGTCCAGCGCCGCTTTGAGCTCTTGCCGGTCTTCGCCCTCAATGCGCCGACTCACACCGCCGCCGCGTGGGTTGTTGGGCATCAGCACCACATAGCGCCCGGCCAGACTCACAAAGGTGGTGAGGGCCGCGCCCTTGTTGCCGCGCTCTTCTTTTTCGACCTGCACCAACAGCTCT
>JAUXXN010000431.1 GCA_030684755.1 Hydrogenophaga sp. | reverse complement strand
GCGGGCACCAGCGTGAACGACATCATGGGCGGCATGTTCGGCGCTATCGGTGCGCTGGGTGCACTGATTCAGCGCGGCATCACCGGAAAAGGCCAGGAAGTGCAGAGCGCACTGTTCGAAAACAATGTGTTTCTGGTGGGTCAGCACATGCTGCAATACGCCATCACTGGCAAAGCCGCAGCACCCATGCCCGAGCGCATTTCCGCTTGGGGCGTGTACGACGTGTTCACCGTGAAAGCCGGTGAGCAGATTTTTCTGGCGGCGGTGAGCGACGCGCAGTGGGCCACGTTTTGCGACGCGCTGGGTTTTGCCGACCTCAAGGCCGACCCGCGTTACCCGGACAACAACGCCCGCGTAACGCTGCGCCCGGAGTTGCTGCCCATCCTGCGCGAGCGCCTGGCCACTTGGCGCGCGGCCGACCTGGCAGCGCTGTTTGAAAAAGTCGGCCTGCCGTTTGCGCCCATCCGCAAGCCCGAAGAGCTGCTGGATGACGAACACCTGCTGGCCACCGGCGGCCTGGCCGACATCACCCTGCCCGACGGCGCGCGCGCCGGCCAGACCGCCAAGACCACGCTGTTCCCCTTCACCATGGACGGCCAGCGCCTGGGCGTGCGCCTGCAGCCGCCCACGAAAGGGCAGCACACCGCCGAGCTGCTGCAAGGCCTGGGCTACACCGATGCCGAGATCGAACGCCTGCGCACGGTGGCGGCCGTGGCCTGACCGACATGAGCAACAAGCCCACCATCCACATCAGCGAAGTCGGCCCACGCGACGGCCTGCAGTCCGTCAAAGCCACCATGCCCACGGCGGACAAATGCTGCTGGATCAGCGCTCTGGCCGTGGCCGGTTTGCGCGAGATCGAGGTGGGCTCGTTTGTGCCCGCCCATGTGCTGCCGCAAATGGCCGACGTGGCCGAGGTGGTGCGCCACGCGATCACCCTGCCGGGCTTGACGGTGATGGCGTTGGTGCCCAACCGGCGCGGCGCACAAGCCGCGCTCGCTGCGGGCGTGCACAAGCTCACCCTGCCGGTGTCGGCCAGCGAAGCGCATTCGCTGGCCAACGTGCGCAAGGCGCGCGAGCAGATGGTGGCGGAGTTGCGCGACGTGATCGCGCTGCGCAACGAACGGGCACCAGGCGTGCCGGTGGAGGTGGGCCTGTCCACCGCCTTTGGCTGCACGCTGCAAGGCGCGGTGACGGAGGACGATGTGATCCGCCTGGCGCTGGCCTGCGTGCAGGCGGGGGTGGACGAAGTGGGCTTGTCGGACACCACCGGCATGGCCAACCCGGCACAAGTCAAACGCCTGTTCACCCGGCTGCGCGCCGAGCTGGGCGCGCGCGCTGGCGCCGCCCACATGCACAACACGCGCGGCCTGGGCCTGGCCAACTGCCTGGCCGCTTTTGACGTGGGCGTGCGCAGTTTTGACAGCTCGCTCGGCGGCCTGGGCGGTTGCCCTTACGCGCCGGGCGCCAGCGGCAACGTGGTCACCGAAGACTTGGTGTTTATGTTCGAGGCCATGGGCGTGTCCACCGGCGTGGACATGAGCAAGCTCATCTCCGCGCGCGAGCCTTTGAATGCAGGGCTGCCCGGTGAGCCGGTCTACGGCATGACGCCCGAAGCCGGTCTGCCCAAAGGCTGGGTGCAGGCGCCATTGAGCGTATGAGACTGCTGCAATCATCCACTTGCCGCAGTTGATTTGATACTGAAGCTGGGGTAATCTGCTTCGGTGGACAAACTCAAACAGCTCGAAACCTTCACATCGGTGGCCACCCGTGGCAGCCTCACCGCCGCTGCCAGAGCCGAGGGCGTGGCCCCGGCCATCATCGGCCGTCGGCTCGACGCGCTCGAATCGCGCCTGGGCGTCAAGCTCATGGTGCGCACCACCCGGCGCATCACGCTCACGCACGAGGGCAGTGCGTTTCTGGAAGATTGCCAGCGTCTGCTGGCCGATCTGGCCAATGCTGAGGCCAGCGTGAGCGCGGGCGGTGTGAAGGCCAGCGGCCATCTGCGCCTCACTGCGCCCGCTGGCTTTGGTCGGCGCCACGTGGCGCCCCTGGTTCCGCGTTTTCGCGAGCTGCATCCCGAGGTCACGATTTCGCTGAACCTGAGCGACCGCGTGG
>JAUXXN010000427.1 GCA_030684755.1 Hydrogenophaga sp. | reverse complement strand
AAGCCCATCACCGAAGACTATGTGCCGCTGCTGCCGTGGCTGGGCGCGGTGTGGTGGGGCCTGGCGGCCGGGCAGTGGGCGCTGAAACACCGGCCCGCGTGGCTGGGTTCGGCCGACGCGCCTGCGGGCGGTTGGCGCCGTGCCCTGGTGACGCTGGGCCGGTGGAGCCTGAGCTACTACCTGCTGCACCAGCCCGTACTGATGGGCCTGGTGGGCGCTTTCGTGTGGCTGCGCGCAAACTGATCAGCCCGCACAGAACGGCCGCAGGAACTGTCCGGCCACAAACAAGTCCTTCTCGACCGCCCGCCGCACGCCGGCGCTGTCTTTGCGCTGCAGGGCCTGAATCATGTCGCCATGCGCGTCATTGAGCACGGCGCTGGCGCCTTGGGCTTCAAACAGCCGGTTGGACAACGGCCCCACCTTGAGCCAGACGGTTTCAATCAGCGCCATCAGCGTGGGCGAGCCGGCGGCCTGGTACAGCCGCAGGTGAAATGCCTCGTTGGCGTCGAGGTAGGCTTTCGCGTCACTGGCGGCCAGGGCTTCGCCCATGCGCTGCTCCAGCGCGGCCAGTTCGGCCACACCGGCGCTGTCGATGCGGTGGGCGCCGCGTTCGGCGGCTTCGCCTTCCAGCAGCAGGCGCATGTGCAACACGTCGTCAAATTCAGCCACCGAAAGCCGGGGCACCAGCATGCCGCTGTGCGGCACGTTTACCAGCGCGCCTTCGGCCGCCAGGCGCTGCAACGCGGCGCGTACCGGCATCACGCCGGCGCCCAGTTGCTGCGCAAGGGCGTGAATTTTCAGCCGCTCGCCGGGCAAAAAGCGGCCCACCGTGACCCACTGGCGCAGGCGCAGGTAGGTGCTGTCTTGCTGGGTGGGCGCGGGCGCGGCCTTCATGCAGGCGGCACCACGGCGGTAATCTCGCCCAGCACCGCGTCCAGCGCGTCTAAAAGCTGGGCCACGTGGGCCGGGGTGGTTTGCGGGCAGACCAGCATCATGTTGTGAAACGGCGTGATCAAAATGCCCCGGTTCAGCAGCCCGAGGTGGATCAGGTGTTCCAGCTCCCCGTCGAGCACGCGGTCGGCTTCGCTGCCGTTGGTGGGCGGCGTGGCGCAAAACTGAAACTCGGTGCGCGCGCCCACCTGGGTGACGCACCACGGCAGACCGTGCTTTCGCAAGACGTCTTGCAGCCCGCTGGCCAGCGCACTGGCCTGGGCGAGCATGTGGGCGTAAGCGCTGGGTGTCATTACCTCGGTGAGCGCCGCGCGCATGGCGGCCATGGCCAGCATGTTGCCGGTGAGCGTGGTGCCAATGCCGCTGTGGCCCGGCGGGGCGGCTTGCTTGGCGAGCACGGCGCGCTCGGCCAAGCTGGCGCTCATGCCATACACCGCGCAGGGCACACCGCCCCCCACCGGCTTGCCCAGCACCAGCGCGTCGGCCTCAATGCCGTGGGCGCGCGCGTAGCCGCCGGGGCCGGTGCTGATGGTGTGGGTTTCGTCCATCACCAGCAGGGCGCCGTGTTGCTGGATAAGTGCCTGCGCGGCCGCCCAGAAGCCCGGCTCGGGCAGCACCATGCCGATGTTGGTCATCACCGGTTCGGCCAGCACGCAGGCCACGTCACCTTGTTCTAGCGCAGCTTCCAGCGCTGGCAGGTCGTTGAATTCCACCACCACCGTGTGTTCGGTCAGGTCGTGCACCTGGCCGAGCAGGCTGCTGCGCTGCACCGGCTGGCCGTTCACCAGATCGACAAACACGTCTTCAATGGTGCCGTGGTAGCAGCCATTGAACACCAGCAGTTTTTTGCGGCCAGTGGCGGCGCGTATCCAGCGCACTATGTAGCGGTTGGCGTCGGTCGCGCTCATGGCGAACTGCCAGAAGGGCAGGCCAAAGCGCTCGCTCAGGGCCTGGCCCACGGCGGCGGCGTCTGCCGTGGCCAGCATGGTGGTGTAACCGCGCGTGGCCTGGTTCACCAGTGCGGCGGCCACCGGCGCGGGCGCGTGGCCAAACATGGCACCGGTGTCGCCCAGGCAAAAGTCCACCAGGGCGTGGTCGTCCACATCGGTCACCACCGCGCCGCTGGCGTGGGCCACGTGCAAGGCAAAGGGCGTGCCCCAGTCGTTCATCCAGTGCAGCGGCACGCCAAACAGCAGGTGTTGCTGGGCCTGCGCCGCCAGCTCGGCCGACTGCGGGTTGCGCGCCGCGTAGTGGGCGCGCTCGCGGGCCAGAAAGGCCTGGGCGCGGGGCCAGTCAACGCCAGTGCGGGGATGGGTTTCGTTTTGCATGGGACTTCGATCCTCCATATTTGATCCAATATTTTGGTGAATGCCACTTGAGCGGTGCGAAAAAAACGCGGCCTGGGCCGCGTTTCTGGAGGGTGAAAAGCGCTGCTGTGCAGCGCCAAGCTCACTCTACCTTGGCTTTTTCACGCAAATTTTGCTGAAATTCAGACAACTTTTGTTGCTGCATTTGCTGCGCAATTTGTGGCTTGACCTCGTCAAATGCAGGCAATTGTGCTTGGCGCACGTCGTCCACGCGGATGATGTGCCAACCAAACTGGCTCTTCACCGGCGCGTCGGTCATCTGGCCCTTGCCCAGTTTCACCATGGCTTCTGAGAATTCGGTCACGTAGCTGGCTGCGGCTGCCCAGTCCAGATCGCCACCGTTGGCACCGGAGCCTGGGTCTTTGGACTGCTTCTTGGCAATGTCTTCAAACTTGGCACCACCCTTGATCGACGCGATGATGGCCTTGGCCTCGTCTTCTTTTTCCACCAAGATATGGCGGGCACGGAATTCCTGTCCAGCGTTGGCGTCGACAAACTTGTCGTACTCGGCCTTGAGTTCTGCGTCGGTCACCGGGTTTTTCTTCTGGTAGTCGGCAAACAGGGCACGGATCATGATGGTTTGGCGGGCCAGTTCCATCTGGGTTTTGAATTCGGCGGTGGCCGCAATGCCACGCTTTTGGGCTTCTTGCATGAAAATTTCACGCAGCACGGCTTCTTCTTTCAACTGGGCGCGCACCGCGTCGTCCACCGGACGGCCCGAGGCTGCCACCTGCTGGGCCAACGCTTCCACGCGTGCGGTGGGCACAGCCTTGCCATTGACAATGGCCACGTTTTGGGCAGCAGCCCAGGGAGCGGCTGCGATCAAAGCGGCCGCAGTCAGGGCCGACAGGGAAAATTTCATGGTGATCCTTGGGGGTGAAAAAAAGTGGGAGCCGCCGCGCAGGGCCGGGTTTCAGCAAAAAGGTTTCAAAACGCAAGCGGGTATTTCGGGGCAGTGGGCCGGTTTACAAGCCCGCACAAGCGATTGGTATGGGCTCAGGGCTTGATTTCAATCGCCAACGCGTGCAGGCCCGCGTCGGTGAAATTTTGCAGCGCATCATACACAAGGCGGTGCTGGGCAACACGGCTGCGTCCGGCAAAGGCCGGACCACCGATACGCACACGGAAATGGGTGCCATAACCCAGCCCGTTGGCACCTGCGTGGCCCGCGTGCGCTGCGCTTTCATCGATCACTTCCAGCCAAGTGGGTGCCAGAGCCTCGCGCAACCGGGTTTCCAGCGCGGGGGCGGTGGGAATGAAGTCGGACTCACTCATGATTTTTCAGCCCCGTTGCTGTCGTCTTTGATGTAGCGCGCAATGTAGAGACCCTGACCAATGATGAACACCACCGGGAAGATGTAACCCCAGAGCTTGAAGTTCACCCAGTCTTCGGTGGAATAGTAGGCGGCCACATAGCCATTGATGGCGGCCATGAACAGGAAGTAGCCCACCCAGATCACGGTGAGCCTGCCCCACACGGCGGTGGGCAGTGTCAGCTGGCTGCCCAGCAAAATTTGCAGAAAGTTTTTCTTCCAACCCCAAAGGGCGGCGCCCAGCACGATGCCCATACTGGCGTAAAGCACCGTGGGTTTCCACTTGATAAAGCGTTCGTCTTGCAGCACCAGGGTGAGCACGCCAAACACCAGCACCAGCACCAGCGTTACCTTTTGCATGGTTTGGAGCTTGCGGTCTATGCCATAGATGATGCCGGTCTGCAGCACGGTGGCCGCCATGAGCACGGCGGTGGCGGTGTAAATGTCTTGCAGCTTGTAAGCGGCCACAAACAACAGAATGGGGAAGAAGTCGATTAAAAAACGCATCTGCTGATTATCGGGGTTACCGCGATGCTGGGTCAGGGCCTGCGGGATCGGCCCACAATCTCGGTACGGGCCACGGAACTCGGTGGCGGCCCGGCGCTCTACTGCGCTGCCATTCAATCCATACTGATGCACCCATGAACCCCACTGAACAAAAAGCCATTCTCACCGTGTCGTTGCTCGCTGCTTTTGCCGACGGCCACAAGGCAGACACCGAGCGCGAAGCGATTCGCCGCTTGGCCGACTCCCTGGGGCACGAATCGGGCGGGGCTGGTCTCGCCCAGTTGTACCAAGACGTGTTGCTCAAGCGCGTGTCGCTGCCCGACGCGGTGGCAGGGTTGTCCGATCCCGGACACCGCCAGTTGGCTTATGAAATGGCGGTGTGTGTGTGCGACGCCGATGGCCGCCAAAGCCCGAGCGAAGTGGCGTTTTTGGCCGATCTGAAGGCTCGGCTGAAGCTGGACGCGGGTGAGGCGCAGGCTTTTGAGCGCGAAGAGGGCGCGCTGCTGGACGCCACGGATGCGGCCGTCCCTGTGCTGACTGTCGCGCCACAGGCAGCCAACAAACCGTCAGCGCCCGTGCAGCAGGTTCCTTCAGCGCTGGACGTCGATTTGGACAAGTCCATTTTGAATTACGCCATGCTCAATGGCGCATTGGAGTTGCTGCCGCAGTCGTGGGCGTCCATGGCCATCATTCCGCTGCAGGTGAAGATGGTGTACGGCATCGGCAAAGCCCACGGCGTGGAGCTGGATCAGGGCCATATCCGCGAGTTCATCGCAGCGGCGGGTGTGGGGCTGACTTCGCAGTATCTGGAGCAGTTTGGCCGCAAATTGCTGGGTGGCTTGTTGGGCAAAGTCGCAGGGCGCACGGTAGGCCGCATCGGCGGTGCTGCCACGGGCATGGCCTTTTCGTTCGCCACCACCTACGCACTGGGCCAGGTGGCCAAGCGCTATTACGCTGGGGGCCGGGTGATGAGCACCGCTTTGTTGCAAGAAACATTTCAAGGGTTGCTGGGCCCCGCCAAACAGATGCAGGCGCAATATCTGCCGCAGATCCAGCAAAAAGCCCAAACCTTGGATGCGGCCAAGGTCCTGGCGATGGTGCGGGGATGACCCTGCCCCATGGACTGCGCCGCTGGGTCGGCCTGATGGCGCTGGTTTTGGGTGCTGTGCTGCTGGTTTTTTTTGGCACTCGGGCCTGGCATCAATGGACCTATGCGCAGCGGGTAGCCAGCGGTGAGGTGCAAGTGCAGACGCTTCGTGGCTGGATGACCCTGTCTTACATCGCACGGGTGTATCACGTCCCCGAGGCTGATTTGCGCACGGCGCTGGGTGCGCCGATGACGGGTTTCGAGGAGCGCAGCCTGAAGGACTGGCTGGACCGCTCTGGCGCCGATCCTGTGGAGGGACGACGGCGTGTGGAAGCGCTGATCTTGCAAGCATCGGCGCGCCAGGGGACTCAGCCTTGAGCGAGATCAGCGATCTGTTGCTGACGCTGTTGTTGAACCAGGGCGCAGCCTTGCTCGCAGGGGTGTTGTTTTTTGCCGCGCTGGGTGTGCCGCTGCCTGCGACGCTGTTGTTGCTGGCCACCGGTGCCTTTGTACGGCATGGCGTTTTGCCGGTGGTATGGACGGTGCTTGCCGCATGGCTGGGTGCTGTGCTGGGTGATGCCAGCAGCTATGGTCTTGGGCGTTGGGGTGCTCACCGTTTGCCTGAGCGGCTGACCACAGGGCCTGCATGGCAGCGGGCAAGCACCTTGTTTGTGCGCTGGGGTGCAAGCAGTGTGTTTGTCACCCGCTTCCTGCTGACGCCGCTGGCTTTGCCGGTGAATCTGTTGGCGGGCTCAACCCACTTTGGTTTTTCTCGTTTTCTGCTGGCGGTGGTGTTGGGTGAAGCGGTCTGGGTGGCGCTCTTTGTGGGGCTGGGCTACACCTTTGCCGACCGATGGGAATGGCTCGCACAGTTCGCCGGGGACTTGGTCGGTGTGTTGCTGGGTGTGGTGGTGTTGGGCGTGGGTGCATTTTTGCTGTTGCGTCGGGCGCAGCGGGCCGATGAACACAGCGCCTGAGAGCTTGTTTTTGCGCAAATTGCAGAGAATCAACCTCACCGGTTGAGATTGATTCGGCGCAGAATGAATTTTCAGCACGAACAAACCCAGGGAAGCGCACTATGCACGCACATGTGAACTCCAAATTTTCCTCACATTGGCATCTGCGGCCCCCCGTAAATCCGCTCTGGCAACCAACCCGCCACGTTGCATGGCTGATCCTTTGCCTCTTTATGGTCCTCCAACTGGCGGGCTGCGGCGGTGGCGCAAGCACACCGGATGCAGGCACACCCGCACCCGGCACGCCCACCGCCAATGAGTTGGCACAAGCAGCGTCAGCCGAATTGCGTGCGACCGTGCTCACCGAAACCACGCAGGTCAACTTGACTTGGAACGATACCGTCCAGGGCGCCAGTGCTTACCGGGTGGAACGGCTACAAACCTCTACCCAATGGAGCAGCCTGCAAACGATTCCCGCGCAAGGCGGTAGCGGTCAGGCCCTTGGAACCACCACGGCGGCAACTGCACAAGGCACGTACCGGGTGCTGGCCGTGCTGGCCAGCCGCACGGTGGTGTTGCGCACCGGCTCAGGGGCTGAGAGCGTGGTGGTGCAGACCAGCACCACCGCACCTTCCAACGACAACCCGCCGCTGGACGCTGCTTGGCTTGCCTCGGTGGGCATTCGGTTAGGCCCTGACGATGCTCTGAGCGAACCCGTGAGTGGGACCGTGCCGTTGTCGTTGACCATGCCTTCGGGGTGGGCGCCGCGCTCAGTGACTTGGTATGTCAACCTCCAGACCTTGCCTACAGCAGGCTCCGTGGCCACGGGTTTTGCCACCTCCTGGAACACACAGGGACTGGTGGATGGGTCGTACCTCATCACGGCCCGTGTGGAAGTTCAACCCGACAGTTTTGTCGAATGGCGCCGCACAGTGCAGGTGAGGGCGACAACGGTGGCTGCCTCGATATCTGTTTCGGGCACGCAAGGTGTTGTGACGGTTCAAGTGGGTGCCAGCTCCACCCACGGTATCGCGTCGGTACGCACCTGGCTGAACGGCACCGACCTGGGCACGCTCACATCGCCCAACGGCTGCAGCGGGCGCGACTGCACAACGCTGAACGCTTTTGTGTACAGCTTGGACACGCGCACCCTGCCTGCGGGCGCCTACACCCTGACCAGCACCGTCACCGACACCCGGGGTGATGCGGTCACGGTGAGCCGCAGCGTGAACTTTGCCAACCCGCCCGTGCTGGCCATCACCCAACCCCGGGATGGTCAGTGGGTGCACGGCCAGTTGTTGGTGGAGGGAAGCTCCACCGCCGAGCACAGCGTGAGCACCCGCATCACCCTGGGCAGCGTGCCAGTTGCCACCAGCACAGCCCCAAGCTGGAGCACCACTTATTCACTGGCAGGCGTGTCCGCCGGGTCGTACCTGCTGACTGTGCGTGCCACCGATGCCCAGGGGTTGTCCAGCACCCAGCAACGCACCGTGGTGGTGGTTTCCGACCCGCTGATGGTGCAGGCGCCGCTTTTTGACATGGGTGCCTCTGCCCGGTTGATTGCAGCGCAGGGCGGCGATGTGCTGTGGCAGGCGGGCGATGGAACGGTCAACCGGCGCAAGGCCAACGGTGACAACGTCGAGATGAGCGGATCTTCAGGCCTTCGGTACGCCAACGACTGGCAACTGGACCAAGGCCATGTGGTGGCTTATGGGCAAGGCGATGACTGTGCTTCACCGCTGTTTGTGTGTGTGTACGCCTGGGGGCCGGACGGGCAGCGGCGCAACCTGTCTGCGCTGGTGGGCGGCAGCCGCTCGTACGACCAGCACCCAGTGCTGCGCTTCCCGTGGGTGATGTGGATCGCCCAGTCCAGCACCAGCCGCTACGCCTTGCAGCACCTGAGCCCACCCGCAGGGGCCGTGGCCCAGTACCAGATTGCCCAGCCCGCCAGCGTCACCGGCACACTGGGCAACTGGCAGTACGACCTGGCTGTGTCGCCCCAAGTGGGTGGTCCCGATGAGCTGACGGCATTTTTCTGGGGAACGCTCTCCGACAGCAGCAGCCCGGTGGGGCCAAGGGCCGACGTATTTCGCTGGGATTCGTCCAGCCCAAGCACCCAGGCCCTGACGGCATCGGATGCCCAGCAGGTGTATGTGCAGACCGATGGCCAGCGGGTGGCGTGGCAAAAGCGTGCGCCGGGCAGTGTGGACGCGCCATACCACCTGCAGGTGGCACCCGCTGGCGCGACCACCACCACAGCCGCCACCACGCTCAGCACCGACATGACGCGGTTTGTGCTGAATGACGGTCTGCTGGCCTGGCACGAAGGGGTTTCTGGCGCTGTGACGGGCCAACGCTTGATGGTCCACACCGGCACCGAAGCGGTCACGCTGTCCACCGACCGCACGGCGAGCCTGTTGGCGGTTGCTGGATCGTCGGTGGTGTGGTCACAAGGTGGAAAGCTCTACGCTTGGCGTGACGCCACAGGTGCACGCTTGCTGTTGGATGTGCCCCTGGGAGGTCTCGTGAGCGACGGAACGGCGGTTTATATGGCTTCTGGGCAACAGGGCAGCGTATACCGGCTGGTATTGCCTTGAGACGACATCAAGCTGTTTCTGCTGTCTTGCCCAGCACTGCGCCGAGTCGCTGGAGTGCTGGCGGACCACCGGCCATCACCTCAGCCGCAATGCTCAGCGAACGTAGCCGCAGCTCGGGCTCATACACATCGCTGACCAGCATGAACTCGTCGGCATCGGTGGCTTGCGCCAGCGCTGCAAAGCCTTCGCGCAACGTTTCAGGCCCGCCAATCACGGCTGCAGCCAGAAAGTCGGCAATGCTGGCGCGCTCTTGCGGGTGCAGGTGATCCATGAAGCCCTGCACCGGCGGCGGCAGCTGGCCGCGCCGCCCGGTGAGGATGCCCAGTACGCGCTGGTAGGTGCTGCTGGCCAGGTACTCGGCTTCGTCGTCGGTGGGCGCGGCAATGAGCGGCACGCCGACCACCACGTAGGGCTTGTCCAGAGCTGCGGACGGCCTGAACTGGCTGCGGTAGACATCGAGCGCTTGCAGCAGCAGGCGCGGCGCAAAGTGGGAGGCAAAAGCGTAGGGCAGGCCGCGCTGGGCCGCCAGTTGCGCTGAAAACAGGCTGGAGCCTAGCAGCCAGATGGGCACGTTGGTGCCCGCACCGGGCATGGCTATGAGGCGTTGACCGGGTTGCGGTGGCCCCAGCAGTTGCTGGAGTTCGGCCACATCGCGCGGGAAGTCGCTCTCGGTTTCCACCCGGTTGCGGCGCAGGGCGCGCATGGTCAGCGGGTCGGTGCCGGGGGCGCGGCCCAAGCCCAGGTCGATGCGGCCTGGGTACAACTCGGCCAGGGTGCCAAAGGCTTCGGCCACCACCAGCGGCGCGTGGTTGGGCAGCATGACGCCACCCGAGCCCACGCGGATGGTTTTTGTGCCGCCCGCGATGTGACCCACCAGCACGGCGGTGGCCGAGCTGGCAATGCCGCTCATGTTGTGGTGTTCGGCCAGCCAGTAGCGTTTGAAGCCCAGCGTTTCAGCATGTTGCGCGGTGCGCAGCGCCACAGCCAGGGCGTCGGCCACACTGCGGCCCTCGCGCACGGCCACCAGGTCCAGCATGGACAAGGCGGTGTTTTTCAGGTTGTTCATGAAGAAGTGCGCGTTCAAGAGACTTGGTGTTCCAGCGAAGCCGAGTTCATGCAGTAGCGTAGGCCGGTGGGGGCTGGGCCGTCTTCAAACACGTGCCCTAGGTGCGCGCCACACTGGCTGCACACGGTTTCCACACGGGTCATGCCCAGGCTGCGGTCGGTGATTTCGGTGATCGCGCCCGCAATGGCTTTGGAGAAACTGGGCCATCCGCAACCGGCGTCGAACTTGGTACCGGCGTCAAACAGGTGGTTGCCGCAGCAGATGCAGTGGTAGCTGCCGTCGGCCCAGACCTGTTCAAACTTGCCGGTGAAGGGGCGCTCGGTGGCTGCACGGCGCGTCACGTCGAACGCGTGGCGCTCGGCGCCTTTGCTGGCCAGCAGCTCGCGCCATTCGGCTTCGGTTTTTTGGATTGGGTAAGTCATGTCGGTTTCCTCTGGGGAATCGGAGCGGTCTTTGATAGTTCAGGTTACCGCAAGGGCGGTGCAGCTTCAAGACGAGCAGCTGATTTCAATCTGTGCGGCCCATTCTGGCGGAAAGTCGGCCAGGTCGTCGCAGCCTGGCAGGGCGTCAAAAGGCTGTTCCAGCGCCGCCTGCAAACGCTGCAGACGAGAAAAGTCGCCCTCGCGGGCGCGCTGAATGGCGATTTCGCCCAGGTGGTTGCGCAGCACGACCTGCGGGTTGGTGCGCAACATGCCGGCTTGGGTTGTTAGCGCGTCAAAGCCGGGCTGGCTTTGCAGCCGCACGCGCCAGCTTTGCGCCCAGGCATCAAAAGCTTCGCGCTGCAAAAATAGGTCGCGCACGGGTTCCAGGGCTTGGCGGGCGTCGGCTTCTGCTGCGCCCGGTGCCGCAAAAACCTCCACGGCGTGGCTCAGCCGGCGCCAGGCGATAGTGAAGTCCACCGCATCTTTGGCCAAAAGCTGCATGAACTGCTCGGTCAGTGCTTCGTCGCCCGGTTGCACACCGGCTAGACCCAGCTTGGCACCCATGCGCTGTTGCAGGGCGGCCGGAAACACGGTTTTGAAGGGCTCCAGGGCGTCCAAAGCCTGTTGTTGGTCGTCCATCAGCGGCAGCAGCGCCTGGCCCAAGCAAAAGAGGTTCCAGTAGGCGATGTTGGGCTGGCGGTGGTAGGCGTAGCGCCCGCCGCTGTCGGTGTGGTTACAAATGTGGGCGGGGTTGAAGGCGTCCATGAACTGGAATGGGCCGTAGTCGATGGTCAGTCCCAGGATGCTCATGTTGTCGGTGTTCATCACGCCGTGACAAAAGCCCACCGCCTGCCACTGCGCCACCATGTGGGCGGTGCGTTCGCTCACGGTTTCGAGCAGATGGGCATAAGGGTTGCCGCCGCGCTCGCGGCAGTCGGGGTAGAAATGGTCGATCACAAAATCGGCCAGTTGACGCAGTTGCGCGTGCTGTCCGCTGTGCGAGAAGTGTTCAAAGTGGCCAAACCGGATGAAGCTGGGTGCGGTGCGCGTGACCACGGCGGCGGTTTCAATCTCTTCACGGCGCACCGGCGCGTCCGACCCGGTGACGCACAGCGCCCGGCTGGTGGGAATGCCCAGCGCGTGCATGGCCTCGCTGCACAAAAACTCGCGAATGGAACTGCGCAGCACGGCACGCCCATCGCCCATGCGGGAGTAGGGGGTGAGCCCGGCGCCCTTGAGCTGCACCTCCCGCGGGCCTTGCGGCGTGGTCAGCTCGCCCAGCAAGATGGCACGCCCGTCGCCCAGTTGGCCGGCCCAGTGACCAAACTGATGGCCGCTGTACACGCTGGCCAGCGGTCGCATGCCGGGCAGCAGCTGGTTGCCAGTGAAGGTGTGCAGGGCTTCGTCGCTCTGCAGCCAGGCGGGGTCCAGGTCCAGTTCTCGCGCCAGGCTTGGGCTGGCGCCCACCCAGTAGGGCGCGGGCAAAGGGGTTGGGCGCAGCTCGGTGTGAAAGTCGGGGCCGAGTTCGGCGAACCGGTGAGACCAGCGGCTGGAGGGGTCGGGAAGGGAATCGTTCATGCTTTTCATTGTCCCCGAGACGACTTGGGCCCACAGGCGGGCGGGCTATCGGGGGCAACCCGGGTGCCGCCCATTGGCCGGGTGCGGCATGATGCGAACGATTGTTCTTTTTTAGTTTGCCATCCAAGGAGATATCCCCATGCTGGGCCAAATGCAAAGCCAACCGCTGCTGATTTCCTCACTCATCACCCATGCTGCGCGTCACCATGCCTCGGGCGAAATCGTGTCGCGCCGTGTGGAGGGCGACATCCACCGCACCACCTGGGGCCAGGTGGCGCGGCGCTCACGCCAAGTCGCCAACGCGCTGGACAGCCTGCACCTGGCCTTTGGCGACCGCGTGGCCACGCTGGCCTGGAACGGCTACCGCCACCTGGAGCTGTACTTTGGCGTGAGCGGCACGGGTCGGGTGTTGCACACGCTCAACCCGCGCCTGCACCCCGAGCAACTGGCCTGGATCGTCAACCACGCCGACGACCGCGCCATTTGTTTCGACATGACGTTTTTGCCGCTGGTGCAAGCCGTGGTGGCCAAGTGCCCGGGTGTGAAGCACTGGATTGCGCTGTGCGACGCCGACAAGCTGCCCGCTGAGAGCGGCATACCCGGCCTGCTGAGCTACGAAGCCTGGATGGCCCACCAAAACGACGCTTACCTGTGGCCCGATTTGGACGAAAACAGCGCATCGAGCATGTGCTACACCAGCGGCACCACCGGCAACCCCAAGGCCGCGCTGTATTCGCACCGCTCTACCATCTTGCACGCCTTCAGCGCCGCGCTGCCCGATTCGCTCAACCTCAGCGCCCGCGACGCGGTTCTGCCCGTGGTGCCCATGTTCCATGTCAACGCCTGGGGCATTCCGTATTCGGCAGCGGCCACGGGCTGCAAGCTGGTGTTTCCTGGCCCGGCGATGGACGGCAAATCGATTTACGAACTGCTGGAGTCTGAAAAAGTGACCATGGCCGCCGGTGTGCCCACGGTGTGGCAGATGCTGCTGGGCCACATGCAGGCGGGCGACCTCAAGTTCAGCACCATGAAGCGCACGGTGATTGGCGGCTCGGCCTGCCCACCGGCCATGATCAACACCTTCAACAACACCTACGGCGTGACCGTGTTACACGCCTGGGGCATGACGGAAATGTCGCCCCTGGGCACCGCTTGCACGCTAAAAAACGCCCAGCTGGCGCTCTCGCCCGAAGAGCAAACCCGGGTGCTGCTCAAGCAGGGCCGGGTGGTGTATGGCGTGGACATGAAGATCGTGGACGAAGCAGGCGACGAATTGCCTTGGGACGGCAAGACCTATGGCGACCTGCTGGTGCGCGGGCCGTGGATCATTGCCAGTTACTTCAAAGGCGAAGGCGGCGACCCGCTGCGCTACGACGCTGCGGGCAAGGGCTGGTTTCCCACCGGTGACGTGGCCACCATCGACGCCGATGGTTTCATGCAAATCACCGACCGCAGCAAAGATGTGATCAAGTCCGGCGGCGAGTGGATCAGCTCGATCGACGTGGAAAACATCGCCATGGCCCATCCGGCGGTGGCCATGGCGGCCTGCGTGGGCATGAAACACCCCAAGTGGGACGAGCGCCCCATCGTGGTGGTGATGAAGAAGCCGGGCGCCGAGGTCTCTCGCGACGAGCTGTTGGCGTTTTACGAGGGCAAGATCGCCAAATGGCAGGTGCCCGACGACGTCGTGTTTGTGGAAGCCATTCCGCTCGGCGCTACCGGGAAAATGCAAAAAATGACGCTGCGGCAACAGCTCAAGGACTACGTCCTGCCGGGGCTGTAAGCCAGCCTCGCCCGCTTGGACCGACAATGGTTCCATGACGAAATCACAACCGTTTTCGCACCCGCAAGTCAAACAGACCGCCAAATCCTACTTTGAACCATACGCTGCGCGGCCACTGTGGCGCAGCCGGCTGGCTGCGCTGTGGTCGAGCGCGTTGGCGTTGCTTGCCTCTGGAGGCGCACTGGCGGCCACCCACCTGCCGCTGCAAGGCCAGACGGTGCGCATTGCCTTTATCGATCCGCTTTCCGGCCCCGCTGCCGACATTGGCCGCAACAGCCTGCGCAGCTGGCAGTTCATGGCAGAACACAAGAGCGGTGCCGACAACCCGGCGGGCGTGCGCTTCGTGGTGGCGGGGTTCGACAACAAAGGCTCGCCTCAGGAAAGCCTGAACGCGCTCAAGGCCGCCATCGACCAGGGATTTCGGTACATCGTGCAAGGCAACGGCTCGGGTGTGGCCGCGGCGCTCTCCAGCGCCATCGCTCGGCACAACCTGCGCAGCCCCGAACGCGCTGTGCTCTACATCAACTACGCGGCCATGGACCCGGAGTTGACCAATGAAAAATGCAACTTCTGGCACTTTCGAATCGACGCTGACACCACCATGAAAATCCGGGCCATGACCGGCTTCATGGCCGAACAGCCCGAACTGCGCCGGGTCTTTTTGCTCAATCAGAACTACGCCCACGGACAGCAGTTTTCGCTCTTTTTCCGGGAAACCATGGCCTTGCAGCGCCCCGACATCCAGATCGTGGGTGATGTCTTGCACCCGCCATTTCAGGGCCACGACTTCCGCGCCGATGTGCGCAACATCCAGGCCTCGGGCGCCCAGGCGCTGGCCACAGGCAACTGGGGGGCTGACTTGCGCGATCTGGTCAAAGCGCTGCACGCGCAAGGCGTTTACCTGCCTATCTACGCCTACTACCCGGCGCTCAAAGGCGTGCCCGAGGCACTGGCCGAAACGGGCGGGCGCATGCCGGTTTACCAGGTGGCCTACAACCACAGCAACCAGGAAGGTCCCATCCACGCCTTGGCAACCGCCTTTCGCAAACGCCATGGTGAAGACCTGACGATTTATGCCAGCTTCGATGGCATAGAAATGCTGAGCCATGCCATGGCCCATGTGGGTTCGACCGACCCCGCGCGCGTGGCGGGCCGACTCAGCGGCATGATTTTCAAAGGTTTCAACGGCCCGGTGCACATGCGTGCAGACGACCACCAGCTGCTCAAAGGTTTGTATGTGTCACGCTGGCAGAAAGTGGGTGCCCCGCACGAGCGCAGCGCCGAGGGAACGGGTTACACGTTTGCACCCGTGCAGTTCATGGATGCTTCACGCATCAGCGTGCCCACACGCTGCCAGATGCAGCGGCCTTGACAGCTCTGCGGCAAAAGTCTTTCGATGGGCAGCGCCAGCTTGAGGTGTGAAGTCACTTGCGCGATAG
>JAUXXN010000421.1 GCA_030684755.1 Hydrogenophaga sp. | reverse complement strand
GCGGGCATTGGCTGGGCGCGCAGCATCACCTTCAACCCGCTGCTGTCCGAGCAGTTCCAGGGCTTCTTTGCCCGCAAAGACACCTTTGGCCTGGGCGTGTGCAACGGCTGCCAGATGTTTGCCGAACTGGCCGACATCATTCCCGGCGCAGAAGCCTGGCCGCGTTTCACCACCAACCAGAGCGAGCGCTTTGAAGCCCGGCTCTCGATGGTTGAGGTGCTGGCGTCGCCCAGCCTTTTCCTGCAAGGCATGGCCGGCAGCCGCCTGCCCATTGCGGTGGCGCACGGCGAAGGCTTTGCCAACTTCAAGTTCCGCGGCAACTCAGCCCAGGCCATTGCGGCCATGCGCTTCGTGGACAACTCGGGTGCCGACACCGAGCAGTACCCGTTCAACCCCAACGGCAGCCCGGCAGGCCTCACCGCCGTGACCACGCTTGATGGCCGCTTCACGGCCATGATGCCGCACCCCGAGCGCGTGTTCCGCAACATCCAGATGAGCTGGATGGACGTGGAAAAAGCCGGTGGCCAGAGCGCCCACAGCCCGTGGATGCGCATCTGGCGCAACGCGCGCAAGTGGGTGGGCTGAGCCAGGCGGACGGTGTTCATGCCCCGCAAGCACCCTTTGTGCAGCGACACCGTCGCGGCTTACGCCGTTGACGGTGCCGTGGTGCTGCGCGGCGTGCTCAACGCCAGCGAGCTGGACACCCTGGAGCAGGGCATTGAGCACAACCTGGCCCACCTGAGTCCCCTGGCTCTGGTGGCCAGCGAGCCAGACGACCCAGGCCGTTTCGTTGAAGACTTTTGCACCTGGCAAAACAACCCGGCTTACCGCGACATCCTGCGGTCATCGGCGCTGCCCCACATCGCCGCGCAGCTCATGCGGAGCCGGGCGGTGCGGGTGTACCACGACCATCTGCTCGTGAAGGAGCCGGGCACCCGCCAGCCCACGCCCTGGCACCAAGACCAACCGTATTACAACGTGGCTGGCCGGCAGAATGTGAGCTTCTGGATTCCTGTGGACCCCGTGCCGCTGGCCAGCACGCTGCGCTTTGTGGCGGGTTCACACAGCGGAACCTGGTACATGCCCCGCACCTTTCGGGACAGTCAGGCGAAGTGGTTTCCCGAGGGCGCGCTGGCTGAGTTGCCGGCCATTGACGCCGAGCCCGAGCGCTACCCCCAGCTGGCCTGGGCCCTTGAACCAGGGGACTGCGTCGCTTTTCACATGCTCAGCCTGCACGCCAGCACCGGCGTGGGGCCTGGGGCACGCCGAAGGGTTTTTTCAGCTCGCTACCTGGGCGACGACGCCACCCACGCGCTGCGCCCTTGGCGCACCTCACCTCCGTTTCCTGGCCTAGAACAGCGCCTGCCCGACGGCGCGCCCATGGACGACCCCCTGTTTCCGATGGTGTGGCCCATCAGCGTCTGAAACCAGCGCAGACACACTCCTGGCGGACCACGTTGCCAGCGTCCACCGTTCCCATTCCTGGAAATTCGCCATGGCCACCAGTCTCCTCATGCTGCTCGACGACATTGCCACCGTGCTCGACGATGTGGCCGTCATGACCAAAGTGGCTGCCCGCCAGGGCATGGCCGCCGCCGACGACGTGGCGGCCATGACCCAACTGGCCGCCAAGAAGACCGCCGGAGTGCTGGGTGACGACCTGGCGCTCAACGCGCAACAGGTGACCGGCGTGAAGGCCGACCGGGAATTGCCCGTGGTCTGGGCGGTGGCCAAGGGCTCGTTCCTGAACAAAGCCATTCTGGTGCCCGCCGCGCTGGCCATCAGCGCCATTGCGCCCTGGGCCATCACACCGTTGCTCATGCTGGGCGGTTTGTTTCTGTGCTTTGAAGGCGCCGAAAAACTGCTCCACGCGTTTCTGCACAAAAAGTCCGATGAGGAAGCCCGTCAGGTGGACATGGTGAAAGCCGTCGCCGACGACAGCGTGGACCTGGTGGCGTTTGAGAAAGAAAAAATCAAAGGCGCGGTGCGCACCGACTTCATTTTGTCGGCCGAAATCATCGTCATCACCCTGGGCACGGTGGCTGCGGCCACTTTTACCAAACAGCTGTCGGTGCTGGTGGGTATCTCCATCGTCATGACGGTGGGCGTGTATGGCCTGGTGGCCGGCATCGTCAAGCTGGACGACGCTGGCCTGCACCTGAGCCGCCAAGGCGCTGCGTGGAAGCAGTCGCTGGGACGCGGCATCCTGGCTGCGGCGCCCTGGCTCATGAAAACGCTGTCTGTGGTGGGCACCGCCGCCATGTTTCTGGTGGGTGGCGGCATTTTGTTGCACGGCATTCCGGCCCTGGGCCATGCGGTAGACGCCTTTGCCGGCAGCCTGGGCTGGGTGGGTGCGGTGGTGTCCAGCCTGGCGGGCGCTGTGGCGGGCGGGCTGGCTGGCGGTGCCGTGGTGGTGCTGCTGACGGGCTGGAAACGCCTGCGCGGGCAGGGTGCCGCCGCCGCGTATTGACGCCCAAAACAGGCGGTCTTGACCTGCATCAAGGCCAGCGCGCTGGCAATCTCTAGACTGGCTTCCATCAATCGTGAGTGTGCTGATGGTTAAGCCGTTCGCTCACGTTGAACAGCAACAACTGGAGCCACACCATGACCACCACCCCCGTTTCCACCGCATCGGTTGACGCCGATGCACCGCTGACCAACTTCACCAACTGCCACAGCGGCATCATCAAACGCCTGAACGCGCTGGACGAATTGCCCGCTCTGCTGGCCCCGGCAGCTCGGGCCCGCCAGATCGCAGAGCAGTCGCTGGAATTTTTCCGCGAAGCTATCTTTGAACACCACCTGGAAGAAGAGCGCGAACTCTTCCCTGCTGTGTTGGCCAGCGCAACTCCAGGCGAAGAGCTGGACCGCGTGAAAGCCATGACCAAACGCCTCACGCAAGAGCACCGCATGGTGGAAGCGCTCTGGAAGACGCTAGAAAGCGGCCTGAAACGCGTGTCCAAAGGCCAAAGCACCGATTTGGACGTGTCCGAGGTGCAGCGCCTGGTGAGCGAATACACCGCCCACGCTGCCTTTGAAGAAGCCGAGTTCTTGCCGCTGTCCGAAAAAATCTTGAGCCGCAACAGCAACCACATGGCCGCGCTCGGCCTGTCGCTGCACATGCGGCATGTGAAGCCGATCAACGCGTATATCTGAGCGGCCAGACACACATACCCACACGCCCAGCCCAGCCCCGTGGGCTTGCGGTACAGTGCGGCGCTGCATGAAAACCGTTCATACCGCCGCCCGCAACATGCCCCCTCCGTCTGTGCAAGCCGAACACTGGCGCACAGACGCCGGCACCGACAGCGTGGCCGTTCTCACCATTCCCGGCTTGCTGGCCCGGGCCCGGGTGTTTGACGTGGATGTCACCCTGACCGTGGACGTGCCCGCAGACGCCACAGGTGCCACCCACGGCCTGACCGTCGAGCTGGACGGCCAGCGCCAGTGGACCCGCAGCATTCACAGCAACAACCCCGGCCAAACCGATGGCCTGGACTACCACCAGCGCGTGCGCCTGGAAGCCGAGCAGACCCTGCGTATCCGTGCGGTGGCCACCATCAAAGGCGTGCGTATTCGCCAGTTGCTGGTCGAGGCGCGGGAAGAGCTCTGAGCCGCTAAAAAGCGGTCGAGGCATGGGGGCAACACCCTACCGTGCAACAGCGCCGAGCAGGACGCGCTGCCCCGTATGATTCAGCTCAGAAACGGGCAGCTTGCATGAACAACAGCTCAGACGCTGAAAAACGCGTGGCAGTCTTGGTGGACTGCGACAACACAGCGCCAGAAATTCTAGATTTCACCTTGCGGGTCGTACCGAGGCGGGGTTCCCTCAAGCGCACCGATCAGGCCTGTTCGCCGCAAACCCATGGCCACTCCGGCCTGCTCGACATGATCAGAACCTACGGTCTGCTGCAGGTTAACCAAGAAAGTAGCTGCCATTGGTCGGTGAAGATTGTTCCCAAAACAGAAGACGTAACAGGCCCCAATGCCCCCGGCGCTGCCGACCACTGAAGCACAACCCCACCCCATGCTCGAAGACATCAAGAAAACCCTCTGGGCCACCGCTGACAAGCTGCGCGCCAACATGGATGCCGCTGAGTACAAGCACCTGGTGCTCGGCCTCATCTTCCTCAAATACGTTTCCGACACCTTCACCGCCC
>JAUXXN010000399.1 GCA_030684755.1 Hydrogenophaga sp. | reverse complement strand
CCGGGCCGGGTTGTGGGCTCCATCCGGCCCGGGTGGCGGGTGGCGTTTTACAGCACCTTGAACAGCGGCGGCATCTGCGCCACACGCGCCACCACCTCGGGCAGGGTGGGCGGCACGCAGCCGGTTTGCTGCACGCACAAGCTGGCGCTGGCCACGGCGCGGCTCAAGATGTGTTGCACGTCCTGCGCGTCCAGCGCCAAGTCGTTGGCGCAGCGGGCGGCTTGGAAGGCGGGGCGCTCCAGCAGCGCGGTCAGCAAACCGGCAAAAAAGCAGTCGCCCGCGCCCACGGTGTCGGCCACGGTCACGGGCTGTTGTTCTGTGGCGTGCCAGGCCGCGCCGTGGCGTGCCAGCAGCACCGCGCCTTGGGGGCCGAGCGTCAGGGCCAGCCAGTCGGCCTGGGTTTGGGCCAGCAGGGCGCGGGCGGCGTCCAGCGGGTCGGCGTGGACAAAGCCCAGTGTTACCAAATCGTCATCGCTCACCTTCACCAGATGCGCCTCGCTAAGCGCGGCCATGACGCTGGCCCGGTAGGCCGCCATGTCGGGCACGATGGCCGGGCGCAGGTTCGCGTCCACCGCCAGCAGCAGGCCCGCAGCGCGTTGCGCTTGCAGCCACGGCAGGTATTTCTCGCGGTCCTCGTTCACCAGGGCCAGACAACCGGTGGCCACCACCGAGAGCAGGCTGTGTTGGGCGCATTGCCGGTTCATTTGGGTGGCGTTGACCTGCCGGTCGGCCACGCCGTCGCGGTAAAAGCTGTAGCTGGCCTTGCCTTGGCTGTCGATGCCCACCACCGCCAGCGAGGTCGGTTGGTGTACCGGCACCGGCTGCGCCAGCGACACGCCCGCACAGTACAGGCCACGGGCCAGCCCGCGCCCGAAGCGGTCGGACGAAAAGGGGTTGAGGTAGAGCGTGCCCACGCCTTGCAGGCCGAGCGCGCGGGTCAGGTTGTAGACCGCGCCGCCGTCGCAGGGGTGCATGCGCCCGTCGGCTTCTTGGATCAGGTCGATCAGGGCTTCGCCAGCGGTGGCGACTTGTAAAGGGTGATGGGGGCTAGGGAAAACCATACGTAAATCCAATTGATTTATTAACCAGTTCTCCAATATAGTTCACCCACCCCGCAGCGCACAGCGTGAAAACCCCGAGAAGCGGGCTGCCGAGGTGTGAGTGCCCCCGTGCTTTGTGTCCGTTTTTGTTGACCCTTGATCCATCCATCCACTCTCTTGAGGAGACTTCTGTGAAAAAAATCGCTTCCACTTTCGTGTTCACCGCCCTGGCCTTGGCCGTGGGTGCCGCCGCCGCCCAAGCCCAGCCCGTGATTGGTTTGATCACCAAGACCGACTCCAACCCCTTCTTCGTGAAGATGAAGGAAGGCGCGACCGCCGAAGCCAAGAAGCTCGGCGCCAAGCTGTTGTCCGCTGCGGGCAAGACCGACGGTGACAACGCCGGTCAGGTTACGGCCATGGAAAACATGATCGCCGCCGGTGCCAAGACCATTCTGATCACCCCCAGCGATGCGAAGGCCATCATTCCCGCCATCAAGCGCGCCCAGGCCCAAGGCGTGCAAGTGATTGCGCTGGACAGCCCCACCGACCCGGTGAGCGCTGTGGACGGCCTGTTCGCCACCGACAACTACAAAGCGGGCGTGCTGATTGGCCAGTACGCCAAAGCCGCGCTGGGTGGCAAGCCCGCCGTCATCGCCACGCTGGACCTGTTCCCCGGCCACCCCGTGGGCGCGCAGCGCCACAACGGTTTCTTGAAAGGTTTTGGCCTGGCCGCGCCTGACGCATCCAGCAACAACCTGGGCGGTGCTGCAGCTGGCGTGGTGTGCATGGCCGACAGCTTTGGCGACGCCGCCAAAGGCCAAACCGGCATGGAAAACTGCCTGCAAAAGAACCCCAACATCAACTTGGTCTACACCATCAACGAACCCGCCGCCGCCGGTGCTTACAAGGCACTGAAGGCCGCTGGTAAAGAAAAAGGCGTGGTCATTGTGTCGGTGGACGGCGGTTGCGCTGGCATCAAAGACGTGGGCGCTGGCGTGATCACCGCCACCAGCCAGCAGTACCCGCTGCGCATGGCCTCCATGGGCGTGGCCGCTGGCGTGGAATACGCCAAGACCGGCAAAAAAGTCAGCGGATACACCGACACCGGCGTGACCCTGATTGCCGCCAAGCCCGTGGCAGGTGTGGACAGCAAAGACGTGAAGACCGGCATGGATTTGTGCTGGGGGAACAAATAACACCCCCCTGCGCCGCTGACGCGGCTTCCCCCCTCTCTGGCGCGCCTTTGGCGCTTGGAGGGGGGGGACGGCACCTTGGGCCGGCAAAGCCGGACCCTTGTTGCCCCTGGGTGGGGCATCGCGCGCTTGTCGACCGTTGAACGGGTGGGGAACGTCACCTTGGACCGGCAAAGCCGGACCCTCGCTGCCCCTGATTAGGGCATCGCGCGCCTGCTGACCGTTAAACGGGTCGGTTTTTGAATTTTTGTCGGGAGAACTGTCTTGAACACCCTTGCCTCCAAACTACCGCCCATGGGCACCCTGGGGCCTTTCATTGCCCTGTTGGTGGCTTGTGCTTTTTTTGCGTCGCAAAGCGACCGTTTTCTGACGCTGCAAAACTTCTCGTTGATCTTGCAGCAGGTCATGGTGGTGGGCACCATCGCCATTGGCCAGACCCTCATCATTCTCACCGCTGGCATTGATTTGTCGTGCGGCATGATCATGGCGCTGGGCAGCATCGTCATGACCAAAATGGCTGCCGACTTTGGCCTGAGCGCCCCGGTTGCCATCACGCTGGGCATTGCCGCCACGGCGGGTTTTGGTTTGGTCAATGGTTTGTTGGTCACCAAGGCCAAGCTGCCGCCCTTCATCGTCACGCTGGGCACGCTGAACATTGCGTTTGCCATCACCCAGTTGTATTCGGGCTCGCAAACCATCACCGAAGTCTCCGAGGGCATGACCTGGCTGGGCAATTCGTTCCGCATTGGCCAAACCAACGTGCTCTACGGCGTGGTGCTGATGCTGGCGCTGTACCTCATCACCTGGTTGTTTCTGCGCGAAACCGCGCCCGGTCGCCACATCTACGCCGTGGGCAACAGCCCCGAAGCCACCCGCCTCACCGGCATTTCCACCGACAAGGTGTTGATTGGTGTGTACATGCTGGCCGGTGTGTTTTACGGCATTGCCTCGCTGCTGAGCGTGGCGCGCATTGGTGCCGGTGACCCGAACGCCGGGCAGACCGAAAACCTCGACGCCATCACCGCCGTGGTGCTGGGCGGCACCAGCTTGTTTGGTGGGCGCGGCATCATCATCGGCACCCTGATTGGCGCGCTGATTGTGGGCGTGTTCCGCAACGGCCTCACGCTGATGGGCGTGTCCTCCGTCTATCAAATTTTGGTCACCGGCGTGCTGGTGATCTTGGCGGTGATGACCGACCAAATGTCCCGCAAAGGAGTCCGGTAATGAGCACCCAAACCGCATTGGTCATTCAAGCCAAAGGCTTGGTCAAACGCTACGGCCAAGTCACCGCGCTCGACGGTGCCGATTTTGAATTGCGCGCCGGAGAAATCATGGCCGTGATTGGCGACAACGGCGCGGGCAAGTCCAGCCTCATCAAATGCTTGGCCGGTGCCACCATTCCCGACGAAGGCGAGATTTTTCTGGACGGCCAAGCCGCCAAATTCCGCAGCCCCATCGACGCGCGCCGCGCGGGCATTGAAACCGTCTACCAAGACTTGGCCGTGGCCCCGGCCATGACGATTGCCGAAAACCTGTTTCTGGGCCGCGAAATTCTGCGCCCCGGCTTTATGGGCAAGGTGCTGCGCATGATGGACAAAAAGAAAATGCTGGAAGAGAGCATTTCGCGCATGAACGACCTGAAGGTGGGCATTCGCAGCATGACGCAGGCGGTGGAAACCCTCTCCGGTGGCCAGCGCCAGTGCGTTGCCGTGGCGCGGGCGGCGGCGTTTGCGCAACATGTCGTCATCATGGACGAGCCCACCGCAGCCCTGGGCGTGAAAGAGGGCAACATGGTGCTGGAGCTGATACGCCGCGTGCGTGACAAGGGCCTGCCCGTCATTCTGATCAGCCACAACATGCCGCATGTGTTTGAGATTGCCGACCGCATCCACATCGCCCGCCTGGGCAAGCGCGCCGCCATCGTCAACCCCAAAAAGATTAGCATGAGCGACACCGTGGCCGTGATGACCGGGGCCAAGAGCGCCGCCGAACTGCCGCAGGACTGCCATGCTTAAAGGAATCGACCCCGTTCTAAGCCCCGAGCTGCTGAAAATCATGGCCGAAATGGGCCACGACGACACCCTGGTGCTGGCCGATGCCAACTTCACCGCCATGAGCCTGGGTGTGGGCAAGCCCATCGTGCGCCTGCCCGGCGTGGGCATGCTGCGCGCGGTGCAAGCCGTCACCAGCCTGCTGCCGCTGGCCGCTGACGTGGCCCACCCTGTGGCCTGCATGCAAGTGGGCGGCACCGAGGCCCCTTACCTGAGCGGCTTGCAGCGCGAGGTGGTGGCGCATTTGCAAACCCATTTGCCAGCGGGCACCGGCGTGGAAGCCGTGGAGCGCTACGCGTTTTACGACCAGGTGTCGATTGCTTACGCCATCGTCGTTACGGGTGAGTTGCAGCCCTGGGGCAACTTCATCTTGCACAAAGGTGTGATCAGCGAAGCCCTGGTGGCGTAGCCAGACGTAGCTGGAGCTTCGAGCTCCGGTCAAATCCGGAGCTCGAAGCGTCGGCTACGACGAAGCTCCGGCTACAGTCAAGGCTGCGTATCAAGCCCAACTTAGGGACCGTCGTTGAACAAACCATGAATGACTTGGCCGAATCCCCTGTTCTCGAACCCGTCGAACCCAGCCACGATCCGGCACCCTTGCGCCCGCGCGGCTCCAACCAAGTGGGCATGCGCCAGTTCAACGAGCGCGTGGTGTTGCAGGCGCTGCGCACGCACGGCAGCCAACCCAAGGCCGAACTGGCTCGCCTGACCGGCTTGACGGCGCAAACCATTGGCCTGATCACGGCCCGGCTGGACGAAGACCAGTTGCTCACCCGCGAAGCCCCGGTGCGTGGCCGCGTGGGCCAGCCCTCGGTGCCGATCGGGCTGAATCCCGACGGGGCGTTCGCCGTGGGTATCAAGATTGGCCGTCGCGGGGCAGACTGGCTGCTGGTGGACTTCACTGGCCGGGTGCGCCAGCGCTTGGTGCTGAGCTACCCGTTCCCCGACATTCCCGTGTTGCTGCCCGCCATCAAGGCCAACCTGAACCGCCTGCTCGAAGACTTGGGCCCGCTGCGCGACCGCGTGGTGGGCGTGGGTGTGGCGGCCCCCTTTCAGTTGGGCGGCTGGCACCGCATGCTGGGCCTGACCGAGGCGCAGTCGCAGGCCTGGAATCACATCGACTTGGCCGCCGAAGTGCAGGCGCTCACCAGCTTGCCGGTGAGCTTTGCCAAAGACACCTCGGCCGCCTGCGTGGCCGAGCTGTTCCAGGGGCGCGGGCGCGACATCGGCAGTTTTCTGTATTTGTTCATGGACACGTTTGTGGGCGGTGGCCTGGTGATTCATTCGCACCTGCACCGGGGCGCGCACGGCAACGCGGGCGCCGTGGCTTCGCTGCCGCTGCAGGTGTCGCAAGGCGGTGATGTGCCGCCGCAGCTGGTGAGCCAGGCGTCTTTGTGGGACCTGGAGCAGCGTTTTCGTGAACACGCGCTTGATCCCATGGCCGCCTACGACGCGCGCGCCTTGCAAGCCCCCTGGCTGCCTTACACCCAAGAATGGCTGGAGCGCGCCGCGCTGGCGCTGGCGCATTGCATTGTGGCGGGCACCGCTTTCCTGGACGTGGACGCGGTGGTGATGGACGGCGCGGTAGCGCCCGAACTTTTGGGCAACCTGCTGGCGCGCACCAGCGAAGCCCTGAAGGCCTACAACTGGGAAGGCTTGCAGCCCATGCCCAAGCTGGAGCGCGGCAGCATCGGCTCAGACGCCCGCGCCCTGGGCGGCGCCTTGCTGCCGCTGCACGCCTGCTTTGCGCCGGACCACGGCAGTTTCCTGAAGAGCTGAGCGGCTGGGGTCAAGGACCCGGCTTGAAGGATGCAGCGCGTCAGCGCTGGGGCGACTGTGCGCCAAAGCACAGACAGCGGGCCACGGGCCCTGCAGACTGGCGCGAAGAACCATCCCTTCTCGCCACCTCAGGAGCCTGCCATGACCCATTCCGCCACTGCGCACCAACGACTGTCCAAGACCACCGCACGCACGCCCAAGTCGGCCCGTGGTCCGCTCCTGAGCCAGCCTTCGCTGAAAAACCACCTGCTGCCTGTGGTCCTCTTGGCCTTGAGTCAGGGCGTTTTGGCCCAACAGCTGCCCAGCGCGGGCAGCCAGTTGCAGCAAATTCCGCCAGCGCCCGCACCGGAACAAGCCGCGCCCGCCATCCGCGTCGAACCCCGTGCTGCCCCGGCCACTCCAGCGTCCGATACGGCCAAGATCACCGTCAACCGCCTGCAAGTGACTGGTGCCCGCGTCTACACCGAAGCCGAGCTGCTGGCTCTGACCGGCTTTCGGCCCGGCACCGAGCTGTCGCTGGGCGAACTGCGCGGCATGGCCCTGAAAATCACCCAGCATTACCGCAGCGCAGGCTACTTTGTGGCCCAGGCCTACCTGCCTGCGCAGGAGATCCAGAACGGCGCCGTCACCATCGCGGTGATCGAAGGCCAGTACGGCCAGATCACGGTGCGCAACCAGAGCAACCTGTCGGACAGCCTGGTGCACAGCCAGCTGAACGGCATTCAGAGCGGCGACACGGTGGCCATTGCGCCGCTGGAAAGCCGCTTGCTGCTGCTGTCGGACATCCCGGGCGTGAACGTCCGCTCGACCCTGGCGCCGGGTGCGTCGGTGGGTGCATCCGACCTGATCGTGGATGTCACGCCGGGGCAGCGGTTCACAGGCAGCATCGATGCCGACAACGCCGGCAACCGCTACACGGGCGAGTACCGTCTGGGCGCGACGGTGAACCTGAACAACGCGGCCGGACTCGGCGACGTGGCTTCGATGCGTGTGCTGACGTCGGGCAAGGGCCTGAACTACGCCCGGGCCTCTTACCAGTTGCAGCTGGGCCGGGCCACGGTCGGCGCGGCCTACAGTTGGCTGGACTACGAACTGGGCAAAGAGTTCGCTGCCACGGGCGCCCACGGCACTGCCCAAGTCGCCAGCCTGTATGGCCGCTACCCGCTGGTGCGCTCACGCAACACCAACCTGTACGCAGGCCTGTCTCTGGACCACAAGACGTTTCAGGACAAGAACCCGAGCGACCTGAGCATGCTGGTGGCCGACAAGAAGGCGCAGGTGTTGACGGCCAGCCTGCGCGGCGACCACCGGGACACGCTCGGCGGCGGCGGCCTGAGCGGCTACTCGCTGGCCTGGTCCACCGGCAACATCGACCTGCAAACGCCCGAATTGCAAAGCCGCTACGCCCTGGCGCAAACCGCAGGCCACTTCAACAAGCTGGCCTTCAGCGCCATGCGGCTGCAAAACGTGAGCAACAGCGTGTCGCTGTTCGCCGGCATCAATGGCCAGCTGGCCTCGAAAAACCTCGACGTCTCGGAAAAGATGGAACTCGGTGGCATGTACGGCGTGCGTGCCTACCCGTCGGGCGAGGCCTATGCGGACCAGGGTTATGTGGTGACGCTGGAAGCCCGCATGCAGTTGCCCACGCC
>JAUXXN010000441.1 GCA_030684755.1 Hydrogenophaga sp. | reverse complement strand
CCTTGCGCACGTCAACGCCTGGGGCGCCTGCCACTTCTGAAAAGTTCTCTACATAGATGATCCGCAAGCTGGTGTATTCCAGCGTCATCATGTCGTCGCCGTTGGTGAGCGCGCTGGTGCCACCAATCACGCCCGAAATCTCAAAGTCCTTGGCGGGTCCATTGATGGGCATGGCTTGGAGAGTGACTTTGGAGCCTCCATCGTCAAAGCTCGACTGGTAAATATTGATACCACGGTGGCTGGCTGGGTGGTTCACCTCGACCCGCGCTTCCTTCTTCTCGCCGGTCTCATGGTCGTGGATCACAATGTCGCTGGCAAACAGCTTGGGCATGCCCGTGTCGTAGTACTCGACGATGAATTTTTTCAGTTCCACCGAGAACGGCAGATCTTGTAGCATCACACCCTCGGGTTGGGCAAGAATGGCGGTGCTGGCAGTCGTGCCCTCGGTCACCAACAAATTGCCTCTGAACGTCGGGTTGCTGGCAGGCAAGCGGTGCTGAACGGGCACGTCGGCAATCAGACCACCGCCGGTGAACGGTGTCTTGTCGGTGAACCACATCTGGGTTCGCACGATCAGATCGCCATCCAGCAGGCCGCCAATACACACCAGCACAATGGCACTGTGTGCGGCTAGGTAACCGATCTTGTTGGCCACACCTTTTTTGGCGGCGACCATCCAGCCCGTTCCACTTGCAGTTTCACGCGACTGCAGCTTCACCTTCCAGCCTGCCCCCAGCAAAGATTGGCCGATACGGTTGGCTGCCTTTTCTGGCATTTCGTCTAGGCGTGCCTCGGCTCGGCTGGGAAAAGCTTTCAGGCTTTGCTCACGGATGTTTTCTTTGTAGGCCTTGAAATCGGAAAAAATCTTGGGCGTGTTGCGGATGATGCACAGGCTGGTGCTGATGACGAGAAACGCCAAGATCAGCAAAAACCACCAGGCGCTGTAGACCGAAAACAGGTTGGCGCTGCCAAACACGTCGGCCCAAAACGGACCAAACTGGTTCACATAGTTGTTGGCTGGCTCGTGCTGCTTGACCACCGTGCCGATCACGGAAGCGATGCAAATCACCGTCAACAAAGAGATGGCGAAACGCATGGACGACAGCAACTCCACCAGTTCACCGGCCAGGCGCGAGCCGGTTTTGAGTTGCATGCCTTGGGTGGAAACGGTCATGTGAGAAGCATGGGTGAAGGGCAACAAAAAGGGCGGGTCTGGTTACTCCAGAACTCGCCCTGATGTGATGTGGTTTTCGATCAGCAGTTCAATACAAAAGAGGTTCATTCGTATTGTGACGTTGAATATTAACGTCTGCTTATATCCCCTCCCACTGAGGGGGATTGCACGAACCGAAAAATCAGCGCAGTCCGGCAATATAGTCCGACACTGCCTTGATCTCGCGGTCGTTCATCTTGGCCGCAACGCCAGTCATCTGGGCGTTGTTGTTGCGCTCTCCACTGCGGAAGGCGTTCAGCTGGCTGGCCGTGT
This sequence comes from Hydrogenophaga sp., assembly GCA_030684755.1. Taxonomy (GTDB): domain Bacteria; phylum Pseudomonadota; class Gammaproteobacteria; order Burkholderiales; family Burkholderiaceae_C; genus Hydrogenophaga. The sequence goes on along the minus strand of JAUXXN010000441.1, from coordinate 7,588 downwards.
ACTCGGCGTGCTGGCCAGACAGGCGGGGATACTGGGACGGGATGCCCGCGCCGTTGGGGCTGTGGCAACCGGCACAAGCGGCGATCTGGCGATCAGCAATGCCGCCTCGGTAAATGCGCTCACCCAGTCGAACAAGTTCTTTTTCTTGTGCAAAGCCGGTCTTGGCTTTCTGGTCTGCCAGCCAGAACGAGATGTCGCGCATGTCATCATCGGACAGTGCCGCAGCAAAACCCTTCATGATGGCGTTGTTACGCTTGCCCGATTTGAATTCCTGCAACTGCTTGATGAGGTATTCAGGGTGCTGCTGTGCCAGCGAAGGGTTGATCGGTGTGGTCGAATTGCCGTCGGCGGCGTGGCAGGCCACACACATCTGACCATACAAGGCCGCACCTTTGGCCAGATCGGGCTTGGCCGACTGGGCATGGGCGCTGAACGACAGGGCTGCAGCGGCAGCGGCGCAAAGGAGTGAAACAGGCAATTTCATGTCTGGGCTGACGTCGGTAGCGACGGGTTCGGTTGAAGAGGTTCGCGGTAGTTTTGTTCTAAGCACTTCAATTTTACAATGCCCCACCGGGAAAACCCCAAATGACCCAACACTACACTCCAGCCCCCGCCTCCAATTCACCGTCCCAGGACGCTCCGGCCACCAAGACCGAACATGCCAGCGATGGAAAAAACCCAGTGCCAACCACCGTGGAACCCAAAATAGCTCATGGCTGGTTGCACACCGCGCGCTTTCTCACCACTGCGCCGCAACTGGAACATCTGCCAGCACTGGACACACCTGAAATCGCCTTCGTTGGTCGCTCCAATGCCGGTAAATCCACCTGTATCAACACATTGACGCAGCAAAAGCGCCTAGCATTTGCATCCAAAACGCCCGGTCGCACACAAAGTATCAACCTGTTTTCCCTGGGCAAACAAGGGGTGACTGACGCCGTTTTGGCCGATTTGCCGGGCTATGGTTATGCCGCTGTGCCGCGCGAGGCCAAACTGCGCTGGCAACGGGTGATGGGAAATTACTTAATGACCCGCGAGAACCTTACAGGCGTGGTGCTGTTGATCGACCCGCGTCTGGGCATGACCGAACTGGATGAAATTTTGCTTGACGTGATTCGACCGCGTGTTCAAGCAGGCTTGAAGTTTCTGGTGCTGCTGACCAAATCCGACAAACTCAGCCGCTCCGAGGCGGCCAAGGCCTTGTCAATTGCAAGACTGCAGAGCGGCGGCGGTGAAGCCATGTTGTTTTCGGCCCTGAAGAAACAAGGTCTGGACGAAGTTGCTCAGTTGCTCTGGAAATGGTCGCACGAGCCCATCAAAAAAGCCAAGGTCGAACAGACCGATGCCGATACCTACCTGGACCAAGAACCCGAACCCGAGTCGCTCGACTGATTCTTGCTCGCAAGCAGCGCTGCCCAATACTGACCATCAGATCTTCAGTCTTTGCCGTAAAACGAAGGCTCGCCCGGCGGTCGGGTCTTGAAGCGTTTGTGAACCCAGTAATACTGTTCAGGCATGGTCTGGATCATGGCTTCCAAGCGTTGGTTCATCAACGCAGTGTCGGCCTTCGCGTCGGCTCCTGGGTAATTGGGCCAGGCGGGCAAAATCTCCACGTCGTAACCCTGGGGTGTGATGCGGCTGACCACAGGCACGACTTTGGCCTGACCCAGCAGTGCCAAACGGGGCAGCGTGGGCACGGTGGCTGTTGACACACCAAAGAACGGCACAAAGACCGACTCCGAAGGCCCCATGTCCATATCAGGCAAAAAATACAGCACCTCGGCCGTGCGCAACGCCTGCACCACTGGCCGTAAACCCTGGTGCTTGTTCACCAACTTGAATCCATAGCGCATCCGACCTTTCAGTATCCAACTGTCCACGGCCTTGTTAACTTGCTCGGCATAAACGCTGATGAATTTTCTCGGCACAAACAAACTCAAGGCCGTGCCACCCGCATCCAACCCCACAAAGTGCGGCGCAAAAATCACCGTGGGGGCGTTGCCCTGCAGCTCGTGGGTGGCGCCCACCAAACGCAAACGAGAACGCACGGTGGCCTCGTTGGCCTCCCAAAGCCAACTGCGGTCCAGCCACGCTTGCACAAAATACACAAAGTGCTGGCGCACTGCACGGTTGCGCTGGGCTTCGCTATGTTGAGGAAAACACAGCGCCCAATTGGTACGTGCAATGCGTCGGCGCCGTGCCGCCACACCATGCAACACCTGTCCACCCAGCCAGCCGAGCCTGCGCATCCAGGGCAACGGCACACCCGCCAACAAGCGCATGAAGCCCAGGCCCAGACGGTTGGTCCAGCCCAAGTTGGCGCGCGGGGTATCAGGCTTCGGAGAAGGCATGGGCATAAAAGAATAAGTATCGAATGGATGTCATGAGCCAGCGTTCGGCTTGGCGGAGGTTGACTCCACGCCGTCTGCTACCGCAGGTTTTTTGTAGCGGGCATAAGACCACAAATATTGCTGCGGGCATTCACGCACCAGATCCTCCATGGCGTGGTTGATTTGTTGCGCCGCTTGCGTCGCGTCGGTGGACATGGGCGCTGTGTGGGCTGGATCAAAGGGGCGAACATGCACCAAGAACCCGCGTCCCCAGCTCAGTCGCTCTCCCCAGATCAGCACAGGCTGCGCCTTGGCGCTGTGAACCAAGCGGGCCGAGAGTGTCATGGTGTAGGCATCGCGGCCAAAAAAAGGGGCCCACACGCCCTGCCCGGCCGGGGGCACTTGGTCAGGCAGCAAACCCACCGCTTGACCCGACTTGAGCGCCTTGATGAGTTGTTTGACACCCGCGAGCGTGGTGGGTGCCGTATGCAAACCCGGGCGGTTGCGTGCGTTGGCCACGAAATCGCGCATCCAAGGCTGACGAGCGGGTCGGTACAGCACTGTGATGGGCATGTGTTCGCCAAAGCGCTCCGCTAGTGCCTGCGCCGTGATTTCAAAACAGCCCAAGTGCGGCGTGAGGTACAGCACACCCACGCCGTGGGCCTGCGCAGCCTCGATATGGGCCGCACCTTCCCAGCCCACCCGCACCGGGCGACCCAGCCACAAACGAGGCAACTCTGCCACCATCTTCCCGGCTTCACCCACCGAAGACAAAGCCACGCCCATGGGAAAACCGCCTTGGCGCACATTCTCCAGCAACCTCCGGCGGTAGCGCCTGGAGAACAAAAAACTCAACCAACCCAGCAGCCAACCACCGGCATGCAACAAGGGCAGCGGCAGCTTGCTCAGAGACACAAAAAGAAAACGAATCAAAGCGTCCACAACAGAGGCACAACATGGCCCCACGGCAGCAAGGCCTTGGAGCAACAAAGAAAGACGGCGGAAAAGCTTGCACTAAAATCGCGCCATCGCCGAGTTACTGAACTAATTGCGGGGCGATTCACAAATTCCGCTAAAGCGTTCGCCGAACTCTGACAGACCGGCAACGCCGATCCACCATCATTGGAGTTTATATGGCGAACGATTTTCTCTTCACCTCGGAATCCGTCTCTGAAGGCCACCCTGACAAAGTCGCTGACCAGATTTCCGACGCGATCCTTGACGCGATTTTTGCGCAAGACCCACGCAGCCGCGTGGCCGCCGAAACCCTGACCAACACGGGCTTGGTGGTGCTCGCAGGCGAAATCACCACCAACGCCCACGTCGATTACATCCAAGTGGCGCGCGACACCATCAAGCGTATTGGTTACGACAACACCGAATACGGCATCGACTACAAAGGCTGCGCGGTGCTGGTGGCATACGACAAGCAGAGCAACGACATCGCCCAGGGCGTGGACCACGCCAGTGACGATCACCTGAACATTGGTGCGGGCGACCAAGGCCTGATGTTTGGCTACGCCTGCGATGAAACGCCCGAACTGATGCCAGCGCCCATCTACTACGCCCACCGCCTGGTGGAGCGCCAGGCCCAATTGCGCAAAGACGGCCGTCTGCCTTTTTTGCGTCCCGACGCCAAAAGTCAGGTCACCATGCGTTACGTGGACGGCAGGCCCCACAGCATCGACACGGTGGTGCTGTCCACCCAGCACAGCCCAGACCAATCCGAGACCGCCACCAAAATGAAGGACAGCTTCATTGAGGCCGTCATTGAAGAAATCATCAAACCCGTGCTGCCCAAAGCATGGCTGCAAAACACCCGCTACCTGATCAACCCAACCGGGCGTTTTGTCATTGGCGGCCCACAGGGTGACTGCGGCCTGACCGGGCGCAAGATCATCGTAGACACCTACGGCGGCGCCTGCCCCCACGGCGGTGGCGCGTTCAGCGGCAAAGACCCGAGCAAAGTAGACCGCTCAGCCGCCTACGCTGCGCGCTATGTGGCCAAAAACATCGTGGCCGCTGGGCTGGCCAAGCAGTGCCAAATTCAAGTGGCTTACGCCATTGGTGTGGCCAAGCCCATGAACGTGACGGTGTACACCGAAGGCACGGGCGTGATCTCTGACGAACAGATCGCCGCCTTGGTGAACGAACACTTCGACCTGCGCCCCAAAGGCATCATCCAGATGTTGGACCTTCTGCGCCCCATTTACCAAAAGACTGCCGCTTATGGCCACTTCGGTCGCGAAGAACCCGATTTCACCTGGGAACGCACCGACAAAGCGCAGGCACTGCGCGCGGCGGCGGGCATCAAATAAGCACCTGCTGGGCGCCCTACCCGCCAATGTGCGTGTGGGAGCGCTCATGCCGCACAGTGGTTGGAGCGCGATAGCCACAAAGCCGCTGCCCTGCCATGGCATTCGGTCGCCCAACCAAAAGGCCTGTATGCAGCAAGGCCGAGAGGGATCGGCGGCTCTGCTTGCCCAACCCCAGCGTCTTGGCGCGCATCTTGCGTCTCGCCTACCGTAAAGCCTGCAATTAGGTGCTGCTTAGAGTACAAATCTTTGCGCCAAACGCAGAAGGTTTTGTTACGCTCTTGCAGTGATTGAATCCAGTCACAGGATATCAACCCGGAACCTCTTCTACCGCCTTCGCTTTGAACGAACCTTGACCGGTGTGCATTTCAACGATTTGACGCCCTCATCTATGGACACCCCTTTTCCACCGCAACAGGCCGACGACCAGCACACCCATCCGGAACAACCGGAAGCCCCAAGCGAAAACACGCTTAACCACCAGCAAGCACCCAGCCCAACGCAGACCCCCCACGATCCGGTGCCGACGGATTTAAACCACAGGCTCGTCAAACCCACCCAGACCTTTTTCGACTGGCTGGGTTACAGCAGGGAAGTGACACAAGGACAGCTTGACATTTTTGATCTGGGCGTCCTTCAGCAAACGCTGGACCAAGCGCACGCGCTGTATGAGTTCGCACCCTGCGGCTACTTGTCAATAGACGCCAACCACCGGTTCGTCAAAATCAACCAGACCTTGCTGGACTGGCTGGGCTACAGCCGGGAAGAGGCGCTGGATCAACTCGATATTTTTGACCTGATCGACGCCTCCTGGCGCCAAGCGGTGCACGACCGATTGGAAGCCTTGCGCGAAGGTGGACAAAAAGAAGCCATGGAAATCGAGTTGATCCGCAAGAACGGCACCCGTTTCCGTGCCCTGCTGTCATCCACAGCGGTGTGCAATGAAGAAGGCCATTTTTTGCACATCAACACCACGCTGGTAAACATCATTGATCGCAGAGCTGCTGCACAAAGCGTGGTTGCTCAAGACAAGTTTTTGCAACATATCGCCGACCGTATGCCTACCCGCCTGGCTTACTACGACAAAGATTTGATCTGTCGCTTTGCCAGCGCCGCCCACGCTTCGCGCTACGGCAAACGGGCCACCGACATGGTGGGATCACACCTGAGCGAGGTGGTACACCCAGACTTACTGCCAGAAATTTTCCCTCACGTGACCGCCGCACTCGCGGGGCAGGTGGCGATTTTTGAGGTCGAGCGTATTGCGACCGACGGCACCCGCAATTTCGTCGAGATTCACTACATCCCCGACTACCAGCAAGACGTGGTCGAGGGGATCTTCATTGAACTGCACGACATCAGCGAACACCGCCGCGCCGAAATATTGGAGCGCAACACGCATCGCGAACTGGAAGAGCGCGTGCGCCAGCGAACCGCTGAATTGTTCCAGACTGAGCAGCGCTACCGGCTGATGGTGGATACGGTTAAGGACTGCTGCATTTACTTCATTGACGCAGAAGGCCTCGTCAGCGACTGGACCGAAAGCGCCCAGCGCTTGCACGGACACAGCCCGGCGCAAATGCTGGGTCGTCCTTACCGGGCTCTGCTGCCGACCGACAGCGCCGATGACGAAATGGATCCCGACCACGTGTTGCAACTGGCCAAAGCTCATGGCCAATGGGAAACCCTTGGCTGGCGGCACCGCGAAGACGGCACCCGCTTCTGGGCACACACGGTTCTGACCGCGCTGCGCAACGAAGCCGGCGAGCTGCAAGGCTTGTCCAGCATCACCCGCGACATGACAGAGACCAAAAAGCTGGAAGACGAGATGAAGTCTCTCAACCGCCAACAGGAGCAACGCATCACCGAGCGCACACAACAGCTGGAAGCGGCTGTCAAGGAGCTTGATGAGTTGTGTTACACGATTTCACACGACCTTCGTGCACCGCTTCGTCATATTTCCAGCTTTGTGAACCTTCTAGAGGAGCAATTGGGCGAATCTGTTGATGACGTGGCCTTGCAATATCTCAGGTCAACGACCAAAGCCAGCTATCGCTTGAGTGCCATGATGGAGGGCCTGCTGGAATACGTTCGCTTGGGCCGTGTCGCCATCACCCTCCAACCTGTGAGCCTTGCACCCATGATCGAAGGTGTGATTTCACAGTTGGAAGAGGAAAAACCCGGTCGCCCCATTGAATGGGTGGTTGCGCAAGACCTGCCCACCATTCAAGCAGACGCCAAACTGCTGACCCAGGTCTGGCGCCACTTGCTCAGCAACTCCGTGAAGTACACCCGTCCGCGTGTCAAAGCGCGCATTGAAGTGGGCTGGAAAGCCAACGCCACTGGCGGTCACACCTTTTATGTGAACGACAACGGCGTGGGCTTTGATGTGGACAAGGCACAGAATCTTTTTGCCATGTTCCAACGCCAGCACCATTCCATGGACTTCGAAGGTACCGGTACCGGCCTGGCACTGTCTCAACGCATCATCCAACGGCACGATGGTCGTATTTGGGCTGAAAGTGCCCCTGGTGAGGGTTGCACGTTTTATTTCATCTTGCCGTCCAACGGGTTGAAGCCGCCGTTCAATGCTGCGGACACCACCCCACCCGAACCAGCGACCTGAGCCCCGTCTCAAGGCACGCATCCCCCTGGCGTGAGCCAAGCCTGAGCAAATCCAAGCGCAACCATGGCTAACCCGACCACATCACGCCCAAGGACCGGTGTCGTCTGTTCACGTTTTCTTCTGCTCTGGTCTTGAAAAGCCCCAGTGCCGCCCTTATCATTAGCACTCGCTGGCGGTGAGTGCTAACACCCGCTGCCCAGTCGTTCCACGGTGACGCCCATGCTGAGCAGGGCGGCACCGATCTGAATCCACTTTTTCCGTTCTATATCAGGAGATGCAATGAACCTTCGTCCTCTCGCCGATCGCGTGATCGTCAA
>JAUXXN010000379.1 GCA_030684755.1 Hydrogenophaga sp. | reverse complement strand
CAGATGCTGTCGCAAATGATGATCCTGGCCATCTTCGCCATGAGCCTCGATTTGCTGCAAGGCGTCACCGGCATGGTCTCGCTCGGCCATGCAGCCTACTTCGGCCTGGCGGGCTATGCACTGGCATTCCTGACGCCAGCCGACACGCCCATCAGCCTATGGTGGGCGCTGCCCGTGTCGGCGCTGGGCGCCGGGCTGGCCGCGCTGGTCATTGGCTTCTTCGTGGTTCGCACGCATGGCATCTACTTCATCATGGTCACCATGGCGTTCGCGCAGATGGTGTTCTTCCTGTTCTTTGACAACAAAGCCCTGGGCGGCTCGGACGGCCTGTACGTGAACTTCCGGCCCGACGCCACATTGTTTGGCTGGACCGGCATCGACCTGGAAAACAAGACCACCTTCTATTACTTCACGCTGGCCGTGCTGGTGCTGGTTTATGCGTTTCTGCGGCGCCTGTTGTTCTCGCCCTTCGGCCGGGTGCTCTCAGGCATTCGGGTGAACGAGCACCGCATGCGCGCCGTGGGTTATGGCACCTTTGGCTACAAGCTGGCGGCGTTCACGCTGGCGGGTTCACTGGCCGGTGTTGCGGGTTTTTTGTGGGCCGCACAAACGGGCTACGTGAACCCCGAACTCATGGGTTTTCACATGAGCGCACACGCCATCATGATGGTCATTCTGGGCGGCATGGGCAACTTTGCTGGCGCCATTGTGGGCGCCTTTGCGTTTGAATACGTCATGCACTTCTTCAAAGACCTGACCAAGCACTGGCAGCTGCTCATGGGCAGCTTCATTGTGCTCGTGGTGATCCTGGCGCCGCGTGGCCTGCTGGGTCTGGGCGAGCGCCTGTTGGGCAAGAAGGAGCACTGAAGCCATGTCACCTCCGCTGCTCTGTGCCCAACACCTTACCAAACGCTTCGGTGGCTTGGCTGCTGTCAACGACGTTTCGGTAGAGCTGTTTCGCGACCGCATCCACGCCGTCATTGGCCCCAACGGCGCGGGCAAATCGACCCTGACCAACCTCCTCTCAGGCGATCTGCCACCCACTTCGGGACGCATCACGCTCAACGGGGTAGAAACGGCTGGACACAGCCCCGAAAGTATCTCGCGCCTGGGCCTGGGGCGCAGCTACCAAAAAACCAATATTTTTCTGCCTTTCACCGTATGGGACAACGTGAGGCTGGCTGCGCAGTCCAGCGAACGCCATTCGCCCTGGAACCCGCTGCACTGGCTGGGCCGAGCCGACCAGTTGCGTGCGGTGAACCAACGCTGCGAACGTGCCTTGGAACTCGCGGGCCTCACGCAGCGCGGCCCGGTGGTGGCGGGCACCATCAGCCACGGCGAACAGCGTCAGCTGGAAATTGCCATGACCCTGGCCACAGAACCCACCGTGCTGCTGCTGGACGAACCCCTTGCCGGTATGGGCCAGGCGGAAGCCG
>JAUXXN010000376.1 GCA_030684755.1 Hydrogenophaga sp. | reverse complement strand
GCACCGGATCGATCAGCAACACATAGCGTTCGCCGTCTTCGTCCAGGCGGCCCAGCCAGTCCAGGCCGACCAGGGCGGCCACAGGCTCTTCCAGCTGCAAGGCTTCCACCCGCAGAACCTGGGCCAGCGTCTCCAAGCTCATGCCGCGCTGGGCATCGTCGCGCACCCGCTGCAGGTGCTCCAGCGCTTCCAGGGCGAGCTGAAAGTTCCAGCCTGGCTGGTCGCCCCGGCGTGCAATGCCCGACAACAGGCTGGGCAAATACGCCGCGACCACCGCTCCCAGCAGCACGATGACCCAGGCCACATAGATCCAGACCAGCAAGATCGGCACCGTGGCAAAGGTGCCGTACACCACCGAATAGGTGGGCACCTGCGCCAAGTACCAGGCCAGCACTTTTTTGGCCAGTTCAAGGCCGGTGGCCACAAACAACCCACCCAGCAGGGCATGCGACCACCGCACCTGGGTGTTGGGCACGTAGCGGTAGAGCGCGGCAATACCCCCGGTCACCAGCGCCAACTGCACCGATTCGAGCAGGAAGCGCACCCCACCGGGCAGGTTGGACACCACACCCCGCGAGACCGTGAGCGCATAGGACGTGACGGTGAGGCTACCCGCCAGCAGCAGCGGCCCCAGCGTGAGCAAAGCCCAGTACACCAGCACGCGCTGGGTGAGGGAACGCTTCTGGCGCACGCGCCAGATGTCGTTGAGTTTGCGGTCAATGGTGAGGATCAAGGCCAGCGCAGTCACCAGCAGCACCAAGGCCCCTGCCCAGCCCATTTGCCCTGCCTTGCCCGCAAACTCGTTCAGGTAGCTCAGCACCTGCTTGGCAATGTTTTCGGGCACCAGGCTCTGGATCAGCCAGCGCTGCAGCGTGTCTTGCAGGCGCGCAAACATAGGGAATGCGCTGAAGACTGCCAGCGCCACCGTGAACAGGGGAACGAGCGAAATGGTGGTGGTAAACGTGAGGCTGCTGGCGGTGATGCCCAGGCGGTCTTCGCGGAAGCGCTCGCGCAGTGTCAGGGCGGTGTTTTGCCAGGGAAAATTCAGCGCGTCGCGCCACAGAGCCCGCAGAAAGGTCTCCATGGCCCGCAGGCGGTCGTTCAAAGTCATCCCGGTATCATGCCAGCTGCTTATCTTGGGTACTATCCGCACCTTGCCATGACCGACGCTTCATCCCACACCGTTTCACCGCCCCACCCCGCCAGCCAGGGCGCTTCACCCGCCGTCAACGGCACCCGATGGCTTGCCGTGGGCAGCGTGCTCGGCCTGATCCTGCTCGGTCTGGCATGGGAATTGTGGCTGGCACCACTTCGCCCCGGCGGTTCGTGGTGGGCCATCAAGGTGCTGCCGCTGGCGCTGCCGCTCGCCGGGTTGCGGAAATTCCGCATGTACACCTACCGCTGGGTCAGCTTGCTGGTGTGGCTGTATTTCACCGAAGGCGTGGTGCGTGCTTGGAGCGACACCGGTCTGTCCGCCGGCCTGGCCGGTGTGCAGGTGCTGCTGTGCGTGGCGCTTTTTGCAGCCTGCGCCCTGCATGTGCGCATCCGTTTGCGGGCTGCGGGCAGCGAAGCCGTGGCCGCCGACAAGGCCCGCCATGCCGCCGAAACCCACGCCGCAGCCGACCCAGTGGCGCCCCAGCCACCCGCGCAAGCATGAATACCCTGATCGACACCTTGCGCAACACGGTGGGCGCAGCGCACGTGCTCACGCACGACGACCCCGCCACCGACCTGAGCGCCTGGGAACAAGACTGGCGCAAACGCAGCCAGGGCCAGGCCCTGGCCGTGGTGCGCCCCGGCAACACCGCCGAGGTAGCCGCTGTGGTGCGTGCCTGCGCGGCGGCGGGCACCAGCATCGTGCCGCAGGGGGGCAACACCGGCTTGGTGGTGGGCTCGGTACCCGACGGAAGCGGCACCCAGGTGGTGCTGAGCCTCACGCGTCTGAATGCCGTGCGCGCCATCGACACCGCCAACCTCACCATGACCGTAGAGGCCGGCTGCATTTTGCAAAGCCTGCAAGAAACCGCCGAAAAAGCCGGCTTTCTGTTTCCGCTGTCGCTGGCGGCCGAAGGCAGCTGCACCATTGGCGGCAACCTGGGCACCAACGCTGGCGGCACCCAGGTGGTGCGCTACGGCAACACCCGCGACCTCTGCCTGGGCCTGGAGGTGGTGACGGCGCAGGGCGAGGTGTGGCACGGGCTGAGCGGTCTGCGCAAGGACAACAC
>JAUXXN010000375.1 GCA_030684755.1 Hydrogenophaga sp. | reverse complement strand
GGGCTTGAGTTCGGGCGTGGTTTCGGGCGGCAGTGGTTGCAGACGGGCCATGGTGTCTCCGGGGGGTTGCGCAGCGGGGTTGTGGCCGGATTGTCGCGCTTCAGCATGCCGACGTTTTCAAAACAACGACGCCTGCCCCGGGTCGTTCGGTGGGCCAGACCGCGCACGCGCCTGGGCGCTGCGTTTTCTGGATGCGTGTTTTTCCACAATCGCCGCTTTGGCGGCCCGCACCTCGGGCTGGGCGCGCCGCGCATGCAGCCGCGCCTTGGCTTCGCGGGTAGCGGTTTCCAGCTCCACCAGTGGCATGGGAATGTCCACACCCACCCGCACACCGCAGCGCGCCTGCACGTCGGGCGGCATGCGCCAGGGCTCAAACAGCCAGGCGTCTGGCACCCGGCGCATGGCCGGTAGCCAGCGGCGCACAAAGTGACCCTGCGGATCGTGGTCGTGGGCTTGTTTGATGGGGTTGTAAACCCGGGTGGTGTTGATGCCAGTGGTGCCGCTTTGCATTTGCAATTGGCTCCAGTGGATGCCAGGTTCGTAGTCCAAAAACTGGCGTGCCAGCCACAGCCCCACCGGGCGCCAGTGCAGCCACAGCGGGTAGGCCGCCACCGACACCAGCATGGCGCGCATGCGAAAGTTGAGCCACCCGGTTTCGCGCAGCATGGCCACACAGGCGTCCACCATGGGCCAGCCGGTGCGGCCTTGCATCAGGGCTTCTAGGTAGGCGGGGTTGGCGGCTTCGTCGCGCAGGCCGTCGTAACCCCGGTGCAGGTTGCGCCATTCCAGTTCGGGCTCGTCTTCCAGTTTTTGTATGAAGTGGCAGTGCCACACCAAGCGGCTCATGAAGGCGTTCAACCCTTGGCGCTGGCGCGTGGCTTCGGGCGGTAACCGGGCCATCTGCCACTGGGTGGCCTGCACCACCTCGCGCAGGCTCAAGCAGCCCAGCGCTAAATAAGGCGACAAGCGCGAACAGGCGCTGGGTGCGCGCAAGGGCGACGAAATGCCGCCCCGGTATTGAGCGCTGCGCAGCGCCAAAAATTCGTGCAACACGGCCAGCGCTTGGCTGCGCCCGCCGCGCTGGCGCTGTGGCGGGTCGGGGTCTTGCAGGCCGAGTTGGTCGGCGCAGGGCATGGGTGGTTCGCGCCACGGCAGCGTCACGGGCAGCAGCACATCGGGTGCGGGCAGCACCGGCACGCGGGTGTGCGCTGCCCACTGGCTTTGCCAGTGCTGGCGGCTGGGCAGGCGGCGCACCACGCCAAATTGCGGCGTCTCCACCCAGGCCACGCCATGCGCGCGGCACCAGCGGCCCACCGCCAGGTCGCGCCGGTAGGTGGCGGCGTTGCCGGTTTCTTCGTGGGTGTACAGCGCGTCAAATGGCGCCAGCGCCCGCAGGCGCGACAACACATCGGTCACCTCGCCGGTGGCCACATGCAGGCGCGCGCCCAGGGCTTTCAGCTCAGCGTACAGATCCAGCAGGCTCTCGCGCAAAAAATGCAGGTGCTGGGTGGCCGCATCCGGCTCGGCCCACAAGCTGGGCTCCAGCACATACAGGCACAGTACCGGCCCGCGTGCGGCGGCTTGGCGCAGCGCGGCATGGTCGTGCACGCGCAAATCGCGTTTGAACCACACCACGCTGTAGGTCATGGCGGTGCGCGATCAGCCGCCGGAGGCACGGTACACCACCCCGCACAAGCGGTGCGGCCAACGAAAGGCTGTGAAACGGAACATGAATCGACTCCTGAAATAAAGCGGTAGCCAACAGACCACCATGTATTTTGTCCTAGACAAAAAAGATTGCGCAGCCTACAGTCAAGTGCTGGGTTGAATTCGCCCTGTTTCACCGAAATGCCACCATGAACCTCTTCAACATTTGGCCCGGTTTTCAACAAACCCCCGCAGGCTTGGAGCGCGTGGTGCTGCGCAAACTGCCCCAGGCGCTGTGGATAGGCTCTGCCTTACCCACAGTGGTGGCCCTGCTGGCCCGCGTCTTTCCCTGGAGTGGCAGCGAACTGGACGTTGCCACCCGCATACAGACCATCGACATCCTGGCCATTGGCGTGGTGATCTTTCATTGGTCGATGGTGCTCACCGTGGCCATTGGCGCCTTCATTGTGATGGTGATGAAAGGCCCAGCCTATGTGGCCGACGCCTACCCGCTCGAAGATGCCGACCGACCAGCCATGGACACCGCTCCAGAGCACGCCCAAGGCCAGCGCTGACCCAGCGTGAGACAATCCGCGCTGCCGCATGGGCTTGCCCGGCGGCCGCCTGATTGATCTTCACAGCCTCTGGATGGACACCATGAACCGCTGCACTTCCCCCCTTTCCAGCCGCCGCAACAGCGCCCTGGCGCTGTGCCTGCTGGCCATCAGCCTCTGGCCTGCCGCACAAGCCCAAAACCTGCCCCGCCAGTTCCCCGCCCAAGCCTTGCGTGGCACCCTGGTTGTGGTGCAACCACCCGCGATTACCCTGGATGGCAAGCCTGCGCAGCTCTCACCGGGAGCACGCATTCGCAGCCAGAACAACATGCTGGCCATGTCTGGCGCGCTGGTGGGTCAGGAATTGACTGTGAACTACTTGCTGGAGTCCCATGGCCTGGTGCACGAGGTTTGGATTCTCACGCCTGCCGAGACCGCCGAAAAACGCCCCAAGGCCGCCAGCAACCCCTGAACGGCCACGCTGCACCAGCCGCTGCAGGCCTCCATCAGGACTGCATTCCTCTCGTTTCCAAGCAGGCGCGCCCACCCGAGGCGGCCTATTGCACAAGCCAAACCCCATGAGCAAAAAAGTCTTTATCAAAACCTTCGGCTGCCAGATGAACGAGTACGACTC
>JAUXXN010000370.1 GCA_030684755.1 Hydrogenophaga sp. | reverse complement strand
ACATTGCGGTGCTGGACCACCAAGGCGTGATCACCATGACCAACCGCGCGTGGAACGGGTTCGCCGCAGACAACAGCGTGCTCACGCCCAGCAACACCGCCGTGGGCAGCCATTACCTGCGCATTTGCGAGCAGGCCACAGGCCCAGATGCCGACTACGCACAGCGGGCGGCTGCGGGGTTGAGGGCGGTGTTGTCGGGGGAGAGCGCGCAGTTCAGCATGGAATACCCCTGCAACAGCGCCACCGAGCCGCGCTGGTTTGTGATGCACGCCACACCTTTGCAGCAGCCACAACAGCCCGACCAGCCCGGCGCGGTCGTCAGCCACATCAACATCACCACCTGGCACCCGAGCCGCACCACGGTGGCTCCCTTGTGACGGTTGAACCATGTCAACACACAAACCCCAGCCCCCCACGGCGGGCACCCAGCGCGCCACAGAGGCCGCAACACCTAGCGGCGAAAATCATCCAGACTTGCGCCAACAGGCGCTGGCCAAACTGCAGCAATTCGGCGCCAGCGCTTTGCCAGTAGAAGACGAACAGAACCCGCAGCAGTTGCAGGAAGAACTGCGCACCCACCAGATTGAACTGGAAATTCAAAACGAAGAGTTGCGCCAGACCCAATTTCGGGCCGAGTTGGCCAGCAGCCGTTACCAGCTGCTGTTTGAGCACATGCCACAGCCCGCCTTGGTGATCGACCAGCACGCCTTTATGCATGAATCCAACCACAGTGCACGCGATTGGCTGGGGCTGGGGTCTGGTGTGAAGCGCGCCAGCCGACACACCCCCCACGCCACGTCCTTGCTGCACGCTTTGCAGCAGACCGGCAAAACCCAGTTGCGAACATTGCTGCGGGCCGGGCAGCGCCAACAAACCCAATGCCTGCGCGACCTGACGCTGACCACCCACGATGGTCAGTTGCACCACATTGACCTGCACCTGTTCAGCCTGCCGCTGGCCTACCACAGCGACAGCCGTTTTCTGGTGCTGCTGGTGGACCGAACCCCTGAAAAGCAACGCGAACAAGACCGCCACCTCTACCAGGCTTTGCTCGACAGCAGCCACGACCTGATTTACGCCACCGATCTTCAAGGAGGGCTGATGCTGGCCAACCGCACGGTGTTGGAGCGGCTCAACATCAACGCCGACCAAGCGCAAGGCACACGCCGCGAAACCGTGATGCCCCTGCGCGATGCCATCGTTCAAGATGCCACCGACCAGCAGGTGCTGCGCACGGGCCAGCCCATCAACACCTACGAAGAGTTGCATGGCCCGCCGGGCAGCCCGGTGCAGGTGTACATGACCAACAAGTTTCCCCTGCTCGACGCCGAAGGCCAGGTTCTGGGTGTTGGGGGCATCTCGCGCGACATCACCGCCGAGCGGGCCGCGCAGCAAACCCAACTGCTCAGCGAAAACGTGTTTTTGTTCGCGTCCGAGGCCATCATCGTCACCGACATGGCCGGGCGCATCGTGCGTGTCAACGCCGGGTTTGAAAAAATGTCGGGCTTCACCTCTGCGTCGGTGCTGGGGCACAAGCCCAGCTTGCTGCGCTCCAGCCGCGTGGGGGCCTCGGTATACAAAGCCCTGTGGGCAGCGCTGGGCGAACACGGCCACTGGCAGGGAGAGCTGATCAACCGCCACGCCAGTGGATCGCTGTACACCGTGCATTGCAGCATCAGCGCCCTGCGCAGCCCCACGGGGGAGCTCAACGGTTATGTGGCGGTGCAAACCGATGTGTCTCAGCTCAAGGCCGCCGAAACCGAGGTGCAGCGCCTGTCCCATTTCGACAGCCTCACGGGGCTGCCCAACCGGGCCTTGCTGATGGACAGGCTGCACCAGTTGCTGGCCCTGGCCCAGCGCCAGGGCCAGACCTTTGGCGTGCTGTTTGCCGACCTGGACCACTTCAAGGAAGTCAACGACTCGCTGGGCCACTTGGTGGGAGACGAATTGCTGTGTGCGATTGGCCAGCGCCTGCGTGACAACGTGCGCTCGCAAGACACCGTGGCCCGCATGGGCGGCGACGAATTTGTGGTGCTGCTGCCCATGACCCAGCGCACCGATGCCCTGAACTTGGCACACAAACTGCAAGACGCTTTGCGCCAGCCCCTGAGCCTGTCGGGCATGCACGACTACCGCCCCCGCGCCTCGGTGGGTGTGGCCATGTACCCGGAAGATGGCGACACCAGCGATGAACTGCTGCGCAACGCAGACACCGCCATGTACGTGGCCAAGACCAGTGGCCGCGACCGCGCCGAGCTGTACACCCGCGCCATGAGCGAAGAAGGCGCGCGGGTGTTTGCGATACAGACCGAGCTGTCCAATGCCATGCAACACAACGAGTTGCGGATGTACTTGCAACCCAAGTTCAGCCTGGCGGACATGTCGGTGGTGGGGGCCGAGGCCTTGGTGCGTTGGGAACGCCCCGCCCATGGCCTGACCAGCCCGGCAGAATTCATTCCCATCGCTGAAAAAGTGGGGTTGCTGCCGTTGATTGACCACTGGATGCTGACCCAGATGGTGACGCAGTTGGGCCAGTGGTACGCCGAAGACCGCTGGCCCGCACACTGGACGGTGTCCATCAACCAAACCGCCAGCGACTTGCAGCAGCCCCACTGGCTGAGCGACTTGCAGCAAACGCTGGCGGACAACCAGGTGCCCGCGTGCCTGGTGCAAATTGAATTGACCGAAAGTGCGCTACTACAACCCACACCCAGCATGCTAGAGCGGCTGCAAGCGTTGCGCGATCTGGGTGTGGATCTGGCAATCGACGATTTCGGTACCGGCTACTCCAGCCTGTCTTACCTGAAGTCGCTGCCGATCACGTCCATCAAAATCGACCAGAGTTTTATCAGCGACTTGGTGCTGGACCCGCCACGGCACCTCGACGACAGTGGCCGCGTGCTGATTGAAGCCATGATTGCCCTGGCCCACAAGCTGGGCCACACACTCGTGGCGGAAGGGGTAGAAAACGAGGCCCAACGCCGCCTGCTGCACCACCTGGGCTGCGAGCTGGGCCAGGGCTACCTGCTGAGCCCTCCCATGCCCGCAGCCGAGTTTGCTCGACGCTACTTGGCGCCCCCCGCCCGGGCATAACCCAGGCAAAAAACGCGCTGTTGGCCCGCCCACCGACGGTGGTGCGCGGCGGCTTCACCCCATCAGAATGGCGGTGGGGCACAACTGGTTGGCGGGAACGGGGCGGCCCAGCAAGTAGCCTTGCACGGTTTCACAACCCAGAGAACGCAGCATGTTGAGCTGCACCGCCGTCTCCACCCCCTCGGCCAGCACCTCCAAACCCAGGCTGTGGGCCATCGCCACCACGGCGGTGGTGATGGCGCGGTCGTTGGCGTCGAACGCCATGCCGGCCACAAAACTCTGGTCAATCTTGAGTTTGTCCAGGGGAAAGCGTTTGAGGTAGCTCAGCGACGAGTAGCCGGTGCCAAAGTCGTCGATCGCCAGACGCACGCCCAGGGCCTTCAAGGCCTTCAAGGCCACGATCGAGCGTTCGGCGCTGTCCATGATGACGCTCTCGGTGAGCTCCAACTCCAGCCACTGGGCGGGCAGATTGGCCTCTGTGAGGGCGCGGGCAACCAACGCCACCACGTCGGTTGCCTGAAACTGCTTGCCCGACAGGTTGACGGCCACCACCAGCGGCGTGCCGGCGTCCAGCCATTGCCGCGCTTGGCGGCAAGCCGTGGCAAGCACCCAATTGCCCAACGGCACGATGAGGCCCGAATCTTCGGCCAGCGAAATGAACTCACCCGGCGGCACCAGGGCTTTGCCCGGTGGCTGCCAGCGCACCAGTGCCTCCACGCCCTTGATGTGGCCCGAAATCGCGTCCACCAGCGGCTGGTAGTGCAACACCATTTCATCGCCTTCCAGCGCACGGTGCAAGCGGGCTTCCAGGGCCAGGTGCTGGCGGGCAGAGTCGGTCAGGGCCCGGGTGTGAAATCGGAAAGCGTGGCGTTCTTGGCGCTTGGCCTTCAACATGGCGGCCTCGGCATGGGCCATCAGGGCCTGGGCTGTGTCGGCATCGTCAGGGTAAAGGCTGATGCCCACGCTCAGATCGGAAAACACCTCATGCTCTTTGGCCAGCACGAAGGGAATGTCCATTTGCAGGGTGAGTTGGCGGGCCATCATGGCGGCTTCGCGCGGGTTGCTCACATGCTCCATCAGCAGCACAAAGTCATCGCCGCCGAGGCGGGCCAGCACATGTACGGTGCCAAACACCGTTTGCAGCCGCCGGGCCACCTGTAGCAGCAAATCGTCGCCCGCTGGGAGGCCCAAGCTGTCGTTGATGAGTATGAAACGGTCCACATCCAAGTGCAACACCGCAGCGCGGTTGCCTTGCAGGGCACAGCGCTCAACCATTTCGTTGAGCCGCAACAAAGCCATCAGCCGGTTGGGCAAACCGGTGAGCAGGTCGTGGTGCGTCAGGTGGGCCAGCTCGGCTTCGGTGCGGCGCAGGCGGCTGAGGTCGGTCGACACGCCCACGTAGTGAGTGGCCTGGCCTTGCAGGTTGTGCAGGCAGTGGATGGTGAGCCACTGGGGGTAAATTTCACCGTTTTTGCGGCGGTTCCACACCTCGCCTTCCCAGCTGCCACGGGCCAGCAAGTCGGTCCACAAGGCACGGAAAAACGCGGTATCGTGCCGCCCAGACGTCAACAGACTGGGGTTCTGGCCCAGCACCTCTTGGGCGGTGTAGCCCGTGGCGGACTCGAACGCGGGGTTGACGCTGACGATGGCTGGCGTGAGGTCGGTGACGATGACGGCATCGCGGGTGGACTGCAGCACCGCAGCCGCACGTTGCAACTCGTCGCGGGCACGGGAGCGCTGCACGGCCAGAGACGCCAGGCTGGCAAACTCTTTCAAAACGGCCTGCTCGTTGGGCGTGGGAGCGCGCACGCTGTCTAAATAGACCGCCACGGTACCACCCACCCGATCGGGAGACGCAGCGTGACCGCCCTTGAAAGGAACGGACCAGCAGGCCCGCAGGCCCTCCTGCAAGAGCAGCGATCGGTAAGCCGCCATGAAGGGGTGCGTCTCGATATCGCTCACCCACACGGGCTGACCCGTGAATGCCGCTGTGCCACAGGCCCCTTCACCATCGGCGGGCATCAAGCCTTCGACGGCGTGGTTGATGGACTCGGGCATGCTGGGAGCAGCCGCCAACGAAAGCCGACCGGTTTGCTCGTCGCACAGCAAAATGGAGGCGCGCATGCTGGGGTCGCAAGACTCCAGGGCCAACACAATTTGGCGCAACAAGGTGGGCAGGTCAGCCCCAGCCAAGAGCTGGTTGAACAACTCGCTGCGGGCGTGCTCCATCAGTTGAGCACGCTTGTCGGCTGTCACCAGCACCCAGGTACCCGTCACCTCGTCGCTGCGACCTTGGGCGTCGGTGCTCACGCTGAGCTCTTCGCGCACCCATTCCCAGCGGCCCGAATGTGTCTGCATCCGGTATTCGCGCACCCAGGGTTGGGGCTGTAGCAGCCACTGCACGGTGGGGAGCATGGCCCGAAGATCGGCCGGGTGGACATGCTCCAACCACCAGCCGGGCGTGAGTGCCTGCTCCACGCTGTAGCCCAGCAAAGGCAGTATGTTGCCGCTGACCCAACGGGTACACAGGTTGTCACCTTCACGCACCATGCTGAAGAGCATGACCGCTCCAGCGGCCAGCAGGTGGTCGAGCTTTTGCTCAGCCGCCCACAGCGCTGCACGCTCGTGCAACAACAGGTGCTGGCGGTACACGCTGTCGAGCACCGTGGGCAACGCATACAGGTACCCGGTGTGCTTGACCATGTAGTGGCTGGCACCGCGCAGCAAGGCCAGCACGGCCATGTCTTCGCTGCCGTGTCCGGTCACCAGCACCACGGGAAGGTCGAGCTGGCGCTGCTGGCGCACCACATCCAGCAACTCCAGCCCGTTCATGCCGGGCATGCGGTAATCCACCAGCAGCACATCCCACTCCGCAGCTTGCTGGGCATTGATGGGCAGGCGATGCAAAGCCTCGTAGGCCGAGGAGACCGCCGTCATGCGGATGTGCGGGGCGTGCTTTTGCATGTGGCGCAGGGCCAGGTCCAAGTCAAAGGCATCGTGCTCAACCAGCAGCACCCGCAAGGATTGGCGGGTTGAGGCACGAAGTTGCTTGTACCTCTGCCAGGCAGCCATCAGGTGATCGCCCAGCGTTTCTAGGTAATCGTCGCGCTTCACCAGGTAATCGTTGGCTCCGGCCTGCATGGCGGAGACGGCGGCTTCGGGGTCGCCATGGCCAGTCACGATGACCACAGGCATAGGCCAATCGGCATCGCGTACCGCCCGCAACACTTCAAGTCCAGAGCCATCGGGCAAGGCCACATCGGTCAGCAGAAGGTTATACGGGGCTGGCTGGCCGCTGGGGACTTGTTGCAGCAACTCCAGTGCTTCGCGCTGGGTGTGGGCAATGGTCACCAACACATCGGGCAGGCTGCGCTGAAGGTAGAGGCGGGCCAGGTCGGCATCGACCTGGGAATCTTCAACGTAAAGAATGTGCTTCAGTGGCATGGCTGTCGTTCAGGAGTTGCACTTTGTGGGTGCTGGCAGGCCTTGCAGGATTGGTTCGGTTGACAAATTATCGCCGCGCCAGTGGCGTGGCCACATCACCGTCTGCCCAGTTGTCCTCTATCAGCAAAGTAGGCGCTTAAGTGGCATGGCCTGTGTTGGTTTTCGTGATGCACATCATAAAACCGCAAGAGGTGCAACGGGCGCGCCGTTCGCCAAAGGCAATTCGAGCCAAAAGGTGGCTCCGGCGCCAGGCTGGCTATCGGCCCACACCCGGCCATGCATGCGCTCCATCGCTTTTTTGACCATCGCCAGCCCAATGCCGGTCCCTTCAAATGCCTCTTGGCGGTGCAGACGCTGAAACATCTCAAAAATGCGGTCGTGGTACTTCATGTCAAAGCCCACGCCGTTGTCGCGCACCCACACCAGGGCCACACCGTTGCCGCTCTGGCAACCCACCTCGATGTGCGGCGGTGTGGCATGGGCGGAAAACTTGACAGCGTTGCCCAACAGGTTACGCAGGACCAGCGCCAAACCTGTGGCGTCGGCCCAAACCACAGCGTCGTCCAAGGCGCTGCTGACAGTGACGTGCTGGGCTTGGATGGCAGCTTGCGAGAAAGCCAGTGCATCGCGGATCTGCACTGCCAGCGACAGCGGTCGCATGTCCAGGTTGCGGCGCTCCATGCGCGAATAGGCCAGCAAATCGTCAATCAGCTGCTCCATGTGGTGCACACCTGAACGAATTCGCCGCACAAACAAGCGCCCATCGTCATCAAGTTGCGCCAAGTGGTCGTCCTCCAGCAGGCGGCTGTAACCATCCACGCCGCGCAGGGGCGCTTTCAGGTCGTGGGAGACGGAGTACACAAAACTTTCCAGCGACTGGTTAACGGCCTGCAACTCAGCCGTGCGCTCGGCCACGCGCTGCTCCAGCCTGGCGTTGACCTCCAGCAGGTGCTCTTCGGCCTGGGCTTGGGCGGTTACATCGTGCGACACCACCACCACTTGGCTGACACGGCCATCGGGCAGCCGGATCACCCCGCCATGCGACGACAAATGGCGCACCTCTCCCTGTGCGGTTTTCAGCCGAAAACGGGCTGTTTGGCCCACCCCGGTGCGCACCGTCTCCTCAAAGACACGCCGCAGTGTGGCGCGGTCATCCAAGTGCACATCGTCCCAGAACAGTTGACCCAACTGGGCGCGCTCTTCACCCAGCAGTTGGCGGTAAGCCGGATTGGCGTACAAGCGGCGGCCCTCGGTGTCGAGCACCGCAATGAAGCTGGTGGCGCGCTCCACCAGCACGCGGAAATAGTCGGACTGCGCCAGCAACTGGGCTTCCAAGGCTTTGGTTTCGGTGATATCGAGACAAGAACCTATGAAACCCACAAACACGCCCTGCACATCAAAGCGGGGCAGCGCCTGGTCCAACACCCAGCGGTATTGGCCGTCATGCCGACGCAACCGGTATTCCATCGTGAACGGCTGGCGGGCATCAAACGATGTGCTGTACACGCTCAAGCAGTGCTGCCTGTCATCGGGGTGAACGCCCTCGGTCCAGCCGTTGCCCAATTCTTGCGCCATGCTGCGCCCGGTGAAGCACAACCAGCGTTCGTTGAACCAGTCGCAGCCTTTGTCCAGCCCAGATGTCCACAGCAGCGCGGGCGATGCGTTGGCCACGGTGTGCAAGTGCTGGTGCTGCTGTTGCAGGGTGTTGGCCATGCGGTCCAAAGCCTGGCCGATACCCCCCAGTTCATCGGGTTCACGCATGCCGCTGCGAGCCAACCAGTCACCCTGCCCCAATGCCGTGGCGGTGGCCTTCAGGTGTTCCATGCGGCGTATCCATACAAAGTGAATCAGCACACTGGCGAACGCCAGCAGCAGCAATACCGCTGCCGTTTCCCGCACCATGCGCACCCGTTGGATGTTCCAGGCCCGCGCCACGGTTTCAGACACATCCACTTGCACCAGCAAATGGTGTCCCGGGTAGACGCTGACATGTCCCAACAGCACGGGTTCTTTGTCTGACAGAACGTGGGTATGAGCTGCGTGCACGGTGGCATTGGCGCTGGCTGCCCCATGGTGGTGCAATGCCCAAGCAGGGGCGAGATCGGGATCGACCATGGTCAGCAGCAAGGCATCCAACTGCTTCCCCAGATCGCGGCGAGACAATGAGGCCTGCACACGGCCTTGCGAATCCACCAGCCAGGCGTGGGTGATACCGGGGTAGAGGCCCCAGGCACTGACGAGCCGACGCGCACCCAACGAAAGGCCTTGGGCGATGTCTGTGCCCAGCTGGGCTTCCAACCGGGTTTGTTCCAAGTGCAGGCGGTCCAGCAAGGTGGCTTGTGCCGCTTGCACCACGCCATGGCGCGCAGACTCCCAACTTTGGGTATTGATCCACCACCGCACAGGCAGAACCAGAAACACCACCATCAACGGTATGGCGAAGCGTGAAGGCAACTGGGAAAACCAGCGCACAAACCAGGGCATGGCGGGAGGTGCGCTGGGATGCCCGTAAGCCCGAGGCCCTGACGCTCGGCTCATGGCTGTTTCCGGGCAGGGGGCGGATTCTCAGAAAGGGCAGCAGCCGAAGGAGGCTGTAGCGCCAAAGCCATCGCCAACGGAATGGGGTTGAGCAGACTGGGCCAATCCGGTGGTTGGCGAATCAGGCCCAAACTTTGTAAAACACCACCCATGGCTCGCCCACTTTGGGCCAAGGGTGCTTCGGCTGGTCCCGCAGTGCTTGGGGTCGGCTGCAGGCGGTGGTGCATCTCGGGCAGCGTTAAAAACCGCAAAACCTCCAGCGATTGCTGGTATTGAGCAGGGGTCAAGTCCACACCAGCGGCCAACCAGGTCTGCGAGGCCGAGACGTGGGTCAGCTGTTGGTGGGCGCTGTCCCAAGCCAGCAGCAAGGCCGCCAGCCTTTGCCCATCAATGCCGGGGCGGGCCACCATTACATCAACCCTGGACAGTACGGCATCAGCCCCGGCAGAGTCGCTCAGCGCAGCCACAATGTGCAAGGCTTCGCCTTCGTCGGCCAGGCGCAAGGCCTCGTCCAGCGTGAGCGCAGCCACCTCAATCAGCCCGTTGCGAAAGGCCCGCAGGGTCTCATTGCTAGAAGCCAACTCGACCACACGCATGGCTGGGGGCAATGTGCCCATTTCCTGCGCCAACACCAAAGGCTCGTAGCCCACCCAGGGGTGGACCGCAATGTGCCAAGGGGGGGCCGGTGGTGTGGGATTGCAGGCGGCCAGCCACATCGCGCTCAGAAAAACCAACACCGTACCCAGCCAACGGGTCTGCCGCGTCTGCCTACAGCGTCGCCCTGTCATGGCTCCAGCCGCGAGGCAGGAGTTTGGGGGCTGGCCACAGCCACCCGGTTTCGGCCTTGCGCTTTGGCCTCATAAAGCGCCTGGTCGGCACGCACCAGAGCATCTTCCGGGTTGGGGTCGTACAAATCCACCTCAGCAACACCCACGCTGACCGTGACCTGCACCGGCCCGGCCACTGTCATGGCGGGGTACTTGGCTACGCTCTGGCACAGCATGTCGGCCGTGGCAGATGCACCCTCCAGGTGGGTGTCGGGCAGCAGCACAGCGAACTCTTCGCCGCCCAGGCGCCCTAGGTGGTCGCTTCGGCGCAAGCGCTGGCCCACCAGTTGGGTCACGTGTTTGAGCACTTCATCTCCGACCGCGTGGCCATATTGGTCGTTGACATGCTTGAACCAGTCCAGGTCAAACATCAGCACCGACAACCCGTGGCCATGGCGGCGCTGTCGGGCATGTAGCCGTTCCAGTTGCACCATGAAGCCCCGGCGGTTTTCGACACCGGTGAGCGGGTCGGTGATCGACAACTGCCGCAACTGCGCCTCTAGTGCCTTACGCTCTGTGATATCTTGTTTCACGGCGATGAAATTGGTGATAACGCCACCCGTTCCAGAATAAATGGGGGTGATGGCCATTTCCTCGTCGTACAGCTGGCCGTCTTTGCGGCGGTTGATCAACTCGCCGCGCCACACTTGACCCGCCAGGATGGTGGACCAAATGCGCTCGTAAAAGGATTTGTCCTGCAGCCCGGACTTGACCAGTTCAGCGGGCTTGCGGCCCACAGCTTCGGCCAATTCGTAACCAGTCAATCGGGTGAAAGCCGCATTGGCCCACACCACCGCTGTCTGGGTGTCGGTGATGACCACAGCGTGGTCCAGCGCATTGAGGGCCTGTATTTGCAGCCGCAGCTGCTCACCTTGCGCCATCAGATCAGACAGGTCGCGGGCCACCAAAACCAGGTGATCGGCCCCATCTTCATTCACCTGATGGATATCGACCTGACACGGCACAACACGGCCTTCACGGGTGATCAAGTCCAGGTGGAAAGTCCCCCGGCCTTGCGACTGCACGCTTTGGCTCAGGCCAGCCCAACCCCGACTGGGGCGGTTGGGGCGCAGCAGCGTGTCCAGCTGAACTTGGAGCAAGCTTGTGTGCTCGTATCCCAGCAAACGGCAAGCACTGGCGTTGACCTCCACCACCATCCCCGTGGAAGCCAGCACCACCAAGACGGCGTCGCTGACGTGATCCATCAACTTGTAAGCTTTGAGCTTTTGGTTCAGCAAACCCACCTCAGCCTTGGCCTGCTGAACTTCGTGGTGGTGGCGCTGGATGGTTTCATGCAGGTATTCGATGTAGCGCCCTTGCAGCGCCTTGACCACGTCGTGGCGGGTGATAAGACCAATGAGCCGACCTGCTTCCACCACACCCAGGCGGCGAACCTGGGAGGCTTCCATGTGCTTTGCGGCCTGTTGCAGTGGCATATCGGGTGTCACTGTTTGAAGCGGGCCAGACATCACCTCGGCCAGTGGTCGCCGCCACTGCGTTTTGCCCATGCGTGAAAAACGCACCATATCGCGCTCGGTCACCAAGCCCACGGGTTCGCCGTCCTGTGTGATCAACACGCAACTGATGCGTTTTTCGGCCATGAGACGGGCTGCGCTGGACAGTGTGTCGGTCACATCCAGCGTCAAGGGGGCCAGTGTCATGGCGCTGGCCACGGTTTTGAGCTCAACAAGGTACTCAAAACCCATGTGGTGCATGAAGTCACCCTCGCTGACGACGCCCAGCAACTTGCCCTCTTCATTGACCACCGCCAAGTGGCGAAAACGCCGCGCCATCATTTCACGGTAAGCATCGCGGTAGTCGGTGGCAGCGGCCAGCGCGAACACAGGTTGGTGCATCACATCGGCCATGGTCTGCGGTGGTGACTGCTCCAACGTGGGGCTGGCCAGCAAACGCACCACATCTTGTTCAGTGAATATACCTATAGGACGGTCATGACCGTCCACGGTGAGCAAACAGCTGATCCTGCTGTTCTCCATGATGGCAAGCACTTCAGGCAGTGGCGTGTCTGGCGCAATGGTGACAGGCACATGATTGACTAACGACGAAAGCGTAACGGTCTTGTATGATGAATTTTCAGGCATGGCCACGCATTGCTACGAAGGAAAATCGAAACATTTTCTAACACCTTAACGCATCATGGTTTGTCACACATCAGGAATTTGGAGTGGCCCCGCAAACTGATGCACACAGAAGCGCTCGGACAATAGGCGGTATCGGGTTCTAGCCACCCATACCGACGGAGCATCAAGCTCCAAAATTTCGCACCCCACAAAAAAACCCGCCAAGGGCGGGTTTTTTTGTGGGGTGGGTTCCAAAGCGAGGTTTAGAACCCGCTCCGTGCGCTCAGATCAGGAATTCGCTGATATCTTGACCAGAGGCCAAAACAGCACGCACCCACTCAGGCTTGCGGCCTGGACCACCAGCCCAGAGCTCGCCATTGGGGCCACGGTATTTGGCTGGAGCACTTGACTTGGTTTTTGCTGCTTTTTTACCACCGACGCTAGAGCCGCCCAGATCAGCAATAGTGATGCCAAATTGATTCATTTTGGCCTTGATGTCTGCGACAGCAGAAGAAAGTTCTTCTTTGCGCGCCTGCTCGGCTTGAGCCATCAGGGCTTGCGCTTGCGCCATGAGTTCGGAATAAGTTGCCATTGTGTATCCTTGTTTGGTTCAGGTTGGTATCAATTTTTTCACATCCCAACGATGTAGACGCTATTCTAATACCTATTTCGTGGTCTCTGCCCAAGTCCTCAGTTCGGCAGGCAAATCAGAATGTAACTCCATTGCATTGCCCGTCACGGGATGGGTCAATCGCAATCGCCATGCGTGAAGAAACATCCGCTTCAAGCCCAAGCGGACCAATTGGCGGTTCAGTTCAAAATCACCGTATTTGTCGTCACCAGCGATCGGATAACCCGCACTGGCAAGATGAACACGAATCTGATGGGTTCGCCCAGTCTTGATAGTGACCTCCAGCAAACTGAAGCCATTGTCCAATCCTGGCGTCATACCTGCCGGTGGCACTACCCGCCCCAGCACACGAACCAACGTGATAGAGCGCATGCCATCGGGATCGTCTTTGCTGGTGACCCGCACACGCCTCTCGCCATCGGGCAGCAGGTATTTGTGCAGCGGTTGATCCAGCACCTTGAGCTGGGTCGGCCAAGCGCCTTTGACCAGTGTCAAATAAGTTTTCCCGGTTTCACGCTCACGAAACTGGTCTTGCAATGCCTTGAGGGCGCTTTTCTTTTTGGCAATCAGCAGCAAACCACTGGTTTCACGGTCAAGCCGGTGCACCAATTCAAGCAGTCGGGCGAGCGGTCGGGCCTGTCGCATTTGCTCAATGACACCAAAACTCACCCCACTACCGCCGTGAACGGCAACACCGGCGGGTTTGTCGATGGCCATGAAAGCATCGTCTTCAAAAACCACAGGAAATTCTCGGGGCGGAGCGGGATTGGCCGCTTTTTCTTCGGCGCGCTCAGATAGGCGAATTGGAGGAATACGCAGCACATCACCCGCCGCAACCCGATCATCGGCCCCCACCCGGCCTTTGTTGCGACGGACCTCACCCGAGCGAATGATTCGATAAATATGGGTCTTAGGCACACCCTTGAGTTCGCGGATCAAAAAATTGTCAAGCCGTTGACCGGCCGACTCATCGTCGACGGTGATGTGACGGACTGCCGCCATGGGCAAGGCATTTGGCATGAGCAACGGAATAAGGGCACCACGGTGGCGGGAGCTGACTATAATGTGCCGCACCCGCCGTGTGCTGTAAGTGATTGATTTCCCTTGATTTTAGGGCAGTCACTGGCAGCAGTTGCCGCAGCGCCCAGCGACTGCGGCCCGGTAGGTAAAAATTGCCACCCGCAGCACCCGGGTCTGGTGCCCGTTTCCTGATGCATTCGCAGGTGAATCCAGGCACAGCACCGGTCAGGTTGATGCTGCGGGCGAACCCGCTACAGAAACTGCGAACCCGAATACGGAATAACCCAATCAACCAGCCTGAACAAGGGCTGGTTGAGGACAAAGTGAAGCCAGAGAGACACCCGCCAGACCCCTGTCATTGACAGCCCACTGGCCATCCCTGTTCACCCACCTCCGCGCGCCTACGCCCTGACCCGGCGGTTCGACGTGGCACCTTTTTGGTGCTCGCTTGCGTTGAACGCCTCCCGAATCGCGGGTCATCGGCTCTCCGGCAATTCCTCCCCCCGTTCGCTGTTCCCGCGTGTTCACGGCAGGTTGGCGCTGTGGGCCTGGCCCGCAGCGTCCTTGTGTGTTTGAACGAAGGACAACGCATCATGAAACGCATGCTGATCAATGC
>JAUXXN010000361.1 GCA_030684755.1 Hydrogenophaga sp. | reverse complement strand
GGGATGCCCCAGCCTTCGTCGGCGTTGCAGTATTGCGGCGCAGCACCCACGGCAAAGGTGGGCATCTTGTCCAGAAAGAAGTTCAGGCCGTGGTCGTTGTAAAACATCACGACCACATCGGGCTGTTTCAGAGCCAGCCATTCGCGGATGGGTGGAAATCCATCAAAAAAAGGCTTCCAGTACGGGTCTTGCTGCAGGCCTTTGTGAATCGCGCCGCCAATGGCGGGAATGTGTGAGGTGCCGAGGCCACCTATGAGTTGTGCCATGTGAATCTGCTCCTGCTTAAGAATGGTTGGCTGCGACCAACTTGGCCTTGAACTGTTCTTTGGTCATGCCCGTCTGCTGCGCGCCGATGTCTTGCATGTCAAGCTTGAAGATGCCTGCGAACTTGGCCAGGTAATACGCATTGCCGCCCGCCGCAATGAGCTGCAGCACGTTGCGTGCACGGATGGCGGCGGCTTGCTGCTCGTTCAATCCGTAGCGCCGCATGTAGCCCTCTTCGTCCGCCACGAAGGCGTTTCGGTTGGCTTCTTCGTTGAAAGAAAAACACATCTTGTTGAGGGCGTAGCCTTTTTGGGCCTGTTCGCCATCAAACGGTGTGGTCCCTGGAATTGGGGGTAGGGGTGTGCTCACGGTCGGTCTCCTGCAGGGGTTGCTGGTTGTTTATGGTGGTTTGACACGCGTCAAGCCACGAGTAGACCCAAGCCATTGGCAAAAATAAACCGATCCATCATCATGTGACTCATGAGCAAAATCGATTGGTCCAACTTGGACGCCCGCCTCTTGCAGTTGCTGGTGGCGGTGGTGGACACCGGCAGCATCACCGGCGCAGCGCAACGCTTGGGTGTCACGCAGTCGGCCGTGAGCCACCTGCTGGACAAGCTGCGCGGCATCACCGGCGATGCGCTGTTTGTAAAAAGCGGTCGTGGCATTGTTGCGACCGCACGGGCCGAAGCCATGGCCGTCCAGGCGCGCGAGCTGCTGGGGCAACTGGAGCGGTTTGCCCGCTCGGGCGACTTTGCGCCCGCCACTTGGCAAACCACGTTCACCATTGCCGCCAACGATTTCCAGCGCGATGTGCTGCTACCAGGGCTGGCCCGGCGCCTGCGCCAACAAGCCCCCGGCGTGGCACTGCGCGTGATCCCGTCCAACATCCCGTCGCTGGAGATGCTGCGGCTGGAGCACTGCCAGCTCGCCATCAGCCCGCGCCCGCCTGAAGGCAGCGACATATTGCAAAAGCGCCTGTTTGAAGACCGCTACCGTGTGTTCTACGACCCGGCCATGCGCAGCGCCCCGA
>JAUXXN010000358.1 GCA_030684755.1 Hydrogenophaga sp. | reverse complement strand
GTGTTTGACACCCTGCCCGAAACCATCCGCGTGCTGATCGGGGACGACCACCGCATCGTTCGCGAAGGGCTCAAGCAGATCCTGGCCGATGCGCCCGACGTGCAGGTGGTGGCCGAAGCGCAGACGGGCACCGAGGTGCTGGCCACGGTGCAGGCACTGGGCGGCCCGCTGGGGCTTGACCTGGTGTTGCTCGACATTGCCATGCCCGGGCTGGACGGGCTCGATGTGCTGCAAGCGCTCAAGCGCGAACACCCGCGTCTGCCGGTGCTCATGCTCAGCACCTACCCCGAAAAGCAATACGCGGTGCGCTGCATCCGCCTGGGCGCCTGCGGCTACCTGAACAAAAGCGCCGACCCCGACGACATGCTGGCCGCCGTGCGCAAGGCCGCGGGCGGTGGCGTGTTTCTGAGCCAGGCCACGGCCGAAGCGCTGGCCGCAGCGGTGGGCAGTGCTTCGGCCCA
Source organism: Hydrogenophaga sp. (assembly GCA_030684755.1). Taxonomy (GTDB): domain Bacteria; phylum Pseudomonadota; class Gammaproteobacteria; order Burkholderiales; family Burkholderiaceae_C; genus Hydrogenophaga. The sequence goes on along the minus strand of JAUXXN010000358.1, from coordinate 11,621 downwards.
GGGCGGACCTGAAGCGCTGTCGCACCGGGAGTACCAGGTCTACCGCTTGCTCACGCAAGGCCGCACCGTGAGCGAAATTGGTGCACAGCTGGGCCTGGCGCCCAACACGGTGAGCACCTACCGGGCACGCATCCTGGAAAAGACCGGCACCAAGAACGACGTCGAGCTGGCGTTGTACGCCGAACGCCACGCTCGCGCTCCAAAACCGGGCTGAACCAGGCTGATTGGGCGGCATTTTGTAGGGCCAGCCCTACACCGCGTGGGGGCCTCTGCTGCGAAATACAGCCCCTGTACGCACACAACCCTTTTTGGCACGGCTTCTGGCCCGCTGCTTGCAATGCACACCGTGTCTACAACTCACGAGGTGTGCCATGTCCGAATTCTTCGATCCCTACAATGCCGACCGCCCTTTGATGATGAAGTGCAGTTGTGGCCGTGACCACACGGTGGCCGACCACCACGCCGAGGTCAACGCCGACCAGGCCGCAGCCACCCTGCGTGCCCGCAGCGAGACCGCCGAGTTCGAGGCCTACAGCAACGAATTCATTGAAGCCACGCTGATGAAAGCGCTGTTTCCGCAAGACGAAGAACGCCGCCGCTTTTTGCGCGCAGTAGGCAAGGGCACGGCCATGGCGGCAATAGCCAGCGTGTTGCCCGTGGCCAGCATGCAGGCCATGGCACAGGAAAAAGGCGCGCTGGAAAAAACCAACCTCAAGATCGGTTTCATCCCGATCACCTGCGCCACGCCGTTGATCATGGCGCACCCGTTGGGCTTTTACCAAAAGCAGGGCCTGAATGTTGAAGTCACCAAAACCGCCGGCTGGGCGCTGATCCGCGACAAGGTGATCAACAAGGAATACGATGCCTCGCACTTCTTGTCGCCGATGCCGCTGGCCATGAGCATGGGGCTGGGCTCCAACACGGTGCCCACCAACGTGGCCACCATCCAGAACATCAATGGCCAGGCCATCACGATGTCGATCCGCCACAAAGACAACCGCGACCCGAAGAACTGGAAAGGCTTCAAGTTCGGCATCCCGTTCGATTACTCGATGCACAACTTCCTGCTGCGCTACTTCCTAGCCGAGCACGGCATCAACCCCGACACCGATGTGCAGCTGCGCGTGATTGCGCCGCCCGAGATGGTGGCCAACCTGCGTGCCGGCAACATCGACGGCTTCCTTGGCCCGGACCCGTTCAACCAGCGCGCCGTCTACGAAGAAGTGGGCTACCTGCACACGCTCACCAAAGACCTGTGGCACGGCCACCCCTGCTGTGCCTTCGGCACCACGACCGAATTCATTCAGAAAAACCCGAACACCTTTGCTGCGCTGTACCGCGCCGTGCTCACCGCTGCGGCCATGGCGCGTCAGCCGAAAAACCGCGAACTTATTGCCAAGGTGATCTCGCCGTCGCAGTACCTGAACCAGCCCGAGATTGTGGTTCGCCAGGTGCTCACCGGCACGTACGCCGACGGCCTGGGCCAGATCCAGAAGGTGCCCGACCGCGCCGACTTCGATCCCATGCCTTGGCAGAGCATGGCGGTGTGGATGCTCACGCAAATGCAGCGCTGGGGCTATGTCAAGGGCGATGTCGACTACAAAGCTATCGCTGAAAAGGTGTTCCTGATCACCGATGCGCGCAAGCACATGAAGGACCTGGGGCACGAGTTCAAGGCCGGCCCGACCTACACCAAGCACCAGATCATGGGCAAAGAGTTCGATCCGGCCAAGGCGGCGGCCTACGCCAAGAGCTTCGCCATATCGAAAGCCTGACATGAAACGCATCAGCCTCAACGCACGCGCAGCGGTGGTCTCGCTGCTGCTGCTGGTCTGCTTCCTTGGTATCTGGGAGCTGTCCACCAGCGGTCCGTCGGTCGGTGGTTCGTCGGCTGGCCTGACCGCCGAAGAGATCGAATACCAGCAGATGATGGGCAAGGACCCGGGCGCTGAAAAAAGCGCCGGGGTGCCGGGGCCGTGGGCGGTGGCGCAGGCGAGCTGGGGGCACCTGTCGGACCCGTTCTACGACAACGGCCCGAACGACAAGGGCATCGGTATCCAGCTCGGGCATTCGCTGGCGCGCGTGGCAGCGGGCTACCTGCTGGCCATGCTGGTGGCGATCCCGCTGGGCTTTCTGATCGGCATGTCGCCCCTGATGCGCAAGGCACTGGACCCCTTCGTGCAGGTGCTCAAACCCATCAGCCCGCTGGCCTGGATGCCACTGGCGCTCTACGCGCTCAAGGACTCCGACGTGAGCGGCATCTTCGTCATCTTCATCTGCTCGGTCTGGCCCATGCTCATCAACACCGCGTTTGGTGTGTCGGCGGTCAAGCGCGAGTGGTTGAACGTGGCGAGCACGCTGGAGGTGAACCCGCTGCGCAAAGCGTTTCAGGTGATCTTGCCCGCCGCCGCGCCCACCATCCTCACCGGCATGCGCATCAGCATGGGCATTGCCTGGCTGGTGATCGTGGCTGCCGAGATGCTGGTGGGCGGCACCGGCGTGGGCTATTTCGTGTGGAACGAGTGGAACAACCTGTCGCTCACCAACGTGATCTTTGCCGTGCTGTTGATTGGTGTGGTGGGCATGTTGCTGGACCTCATGTTTGCGCAGTTGCAGAAGGCGGTGACCTATGTGGAGTGACACCAGCGTGCGCGCAAGCGCTCCATTGACGGCTTCTGTGAACGCACCCACTGAAAAGGTTTCTTCAATGTCCGGTTTCCTCAAAGTCGAGCACCTCGTCAAGGCCTACCAAGCCGACAAACCGGTGTTTGCCGACGTGTCCTTCACCATTGACAAGGGCGAGTTCGTTTGCATCATCGGCCACAGCGGCTGCGGCAAAACCACCGTGCTCAACGTGCTGGCCGGGCTGGACACCGCCACCAGCGGCCACTGCTTCATGGACGGCCGCGAGATCAGCGGCCCCAGTCTGGAACGCGGCGTGGTATTTCAAAGCCACGCGCTCATGCCCTGGCTCACCGTGCGGCAAAACATCGCATTTGCCGTCAAGTCGCGCTGGCCCGACTGGGGCCAGGCCGAGGTGAACAATCAGGTCGAAAAACACGTGGCCATGGTGGGCTTGAGCCCGGCCATCGACAAAAAACCCAGCCAGCTCTCAGGCGGCATGAAGCAGCGCGTGGGTATTGCGCGGGCCTTTGCCATCCAGCCCAAGATGCTGCTGCTCGACGAGCCGTTTGGCGCGCTCGACGCGCTCACGCGCGGCACCATCCAGGACGAGCTGATGGGCATCGTGCGCGAGACGCACCAGACCGTGTTCATGATCACGCACGACGTGGACGAAGCGATTCTGCTGGCCGACCGTATTTTGCTCATGAGCAACGGGACCGAGACCGACCAAGGCTACAAGCCCGGCGGCATGGCCGAGGTGGTGGTGAACCCGCTGCCGCGCAGCCGCACGCGTGCGCAACTCCACCACCTGGATGGTTACTACGAACTCAGAAATCACATCGTTGATTTCCTCGTCAGCCGCGCCAAGGCGCACTGATTTCACTTTCATTTCATTCACAACCAAGAGGCAACCCATGAGCCGACTCGACGTCACCGAAAAAATCATCAACACCAAAGTCACCCAAGGCCTGAGCTGGGCCGACGTGGCCCAGAAGGTGGGCCAATCCAAGGAATGGACCACGGCGCTGTGCCTGGGCCAGATGACGGCCACGCCGGCGCAAGCCGCAACGCTGGGCGAGATCTTCGGCCTGAGCGCCGACGAGCAAAAGTGGCTGATGGTCGTGCCGTACAAAGGCTCGCTGCCCACCAGCGTGCCCACCGACCCGCTGATCTACCGCTTCTACGAACTGGTCAGCGTGTACGGCACCACCTTCAAGGAACTGATCCACGAAGAGTTCGGCGACGGCATCATGAGCGCCATCGACTTCAAGATGGACATGCAGCGCCAGGCCGACCCGAACGGCGACCGCGTGAACATCGTGATGTCGGGCAAGTTCCTGCCCTACAAGCAGTATTGATGGAACCCCGTCCGCCGCTGCCGCCGTTCACCACCGAGACAGCGGCGCAGAAGGTGCGTATGGCCGAAGACGCGTGGAACACGCGCGACCCGGACCGTGTGGTGAAGGTCTACACCGATGACACGCGCTGGCGCAACCGCGCGGAGTTTCCGGTGGGACGGGCCGAGGTGCACGCTTTTCTGGTGCGCAAATGGGCACGAGAGCTGGACTACCGGCTCATCAAAGAGCTGTGGGCGTTTGCAGACCACCGCATAGCCGTGCGCTTCGTCTACGAATGGCACGACGACGCGGGCCAGTGGTTTCGATCGCATGGCAACGAAAACTGGCAGTTCAATGCGCTGGGCTACATGGAACAGCGCCACGCCAGCATCAACGACCGGCCCATCCATGCCAGCGAACGGCTGTTTCACTGGCCGCTCGGCCCGCGCCCGGCCGAGCACCCGGGTTTGACGGCACTGGGGCTGTAGCGCCCGGTGCGGGGCACGCGTTGTGCTTGTCTGTGTGCATGACCGCACCCCCACCACCGCCCCCGCCTTTCCCAGCAGCGCCGTCCACACGGTCGCGCCTCTCCCACTCTTGGCTGGACGATGGCCATGCGCTGGTGGCCGGCTCGCTCTTCGTGGCCCTGGGCCTCACCATGTTTGCCCACGCTGGCCTGCTCACGGGCGGTGTGGCCGGTGTGGCGTTTCTGGTGAGCTACGCCACGGGCTGGAGTCTGGCGCTGTGTTTCTTTGGTTTCAGCCTGCCGTTTTTCTGGCTCTCGTGGCGGCAGCTGGGTGTGGAATTCACCGTCAAAAGCCTGGGCGCAGTGTCGCTGGTGTCGCTGTGCACCGCCGTGGCGCCCCAGGTGGTGCGCTTTGATCTGCTCAACCCCTGGGTGGCTTCGGTGCTGGGCGGCTTTCTCATCGGCTTTGGCCTGCTGGCGCTGCTGCGCCACCACGCCAGCGTGGGCGGTGTGAACATCGTGGCGCAGTGGCTTCAGCAAAGCCGGGGCATTCGCGCCGGTCATGTGCAAATGTCGGTCGATATCACGGTGGTGCTGGCGGCGCTGGCCGTGGTACCGCCCGAACGGGTGCTGCAGTCGGTGGTGGGCGCGGTGGCCATTGGCGCCATCCTCACGCTGAACCACCGGCCCGGGCGCTATTTGGGTGTTTGACGCGCGCCCGCCTGCGCACAGCCGCGTTGCACCGCGCGGTCAGCCCAGAGCTTGCAGGCCCGTCACGGCCGGCCCGGCTTGCGGCTCTGAAAATCCGAACCATTCACCGGGTGGGGTTTCCCTCTGGTGCAAGCCCTCTGTTCATGTGACGATGCCAAGGCATTCCACCCAACTTTCAAAGTCCATTGAACATGACCCTTCTTGCCCGTACACCGTTGGCCCTGCTGGGCTCGTCTTGGTTGCTTCTGGCCGGTTGCGCCAGCGGGCCGGTGGCTCCGCCCGAGGTGGCCCCCGTGGCGCAAGCCTGCCCGGCCGGGGTGCCTGAGGGCGCGCGCTGCCTGCGTGGGCAAGACTCGGCCAAGGCGCACTACCTCATCGTCATGCCCGCGAAATGGAGCGGGGTGCTGGTGGTGCATGCACACGGTGGCCCTTCGCTGGGCGAGCCCAAAACCACCCGGGCCGATGAAGACATCAAGCGCTGGGCCATCACGGTGAAAGAGGGGCATGCCTGGGCTGGCTCGGTGTTCCGCCAGGGCGGCTTTGCCGTGACCACCGCCGCCGAAGACACCGAGCGGGTGCGCCGCAACTTTATCGACCATGTGGCCAAACCGCGTGTCACGCTGCTGCACGGGCAGTCGTGGGGCGGCATGGTGGCCAGCCGTGCGGCCGAGATGTACCCCAAGTCGTGGAACGGCGTATTGCTGACCAGCGGCGTGGTGGCTGGGCCTGCCACCTACGACTTCCGGCTGGACTTGCGCGCCATTTACCAGCACCTGTGCAACAACCATCCCCGCCCTGACGAGCCGGCCTATTCACTGGCCTTGGGCCTGCCTGCCGACAGCAAACTGACGAACGCCGAGGTGGCGGCCCGCGCCGACGAATGCCTGGGCGTGCGCAAGCCCGCCGCCCAGCGCACGCCCCAGCAGGCGCAAAAGCTCAAGACCATCGTGGACGTGCTGAAAATCCCGGAAAGATCGGTGGTGGGCCACCTGAACTGGGGCACCTTCACGCTGCGCGATGTGGTGGCCAAAAACGGTGGGGTCAGCCCGTTTGGCAACGCCCATGTGCGCTACGTGGGCTCGGCCGACGATGCAGCGCTGAACGCGGCGGTACCGCGCTTCACGCCCGACCCAGCCGCCGTGGCCCGCTTTGCCGCCGATGTGGACCACGCCGGGCGCTTTGCGGTGCCGGTGATCAGCGCACACGGCATCCACGATGCCACGGTGTTTGTGGAAGGCAGCGACACCCTGCGCCAGCGCATGGCGGCAGCTGGCAACGGCGAACGGCTGGTGCAGAACTTTGTGGATTCGGCCGATCACAGCTACTGGGGCGACGCCTACTACCCGCCCTTGTTCAACGCCTTGCTGAATTGGTTAGAAAAAGGCCAGAAGCCCACCCCTGCAGGCATTGCCAGCAGTTGCCTGCAGCAAGCAGGCGCCAGCGCCAAAGACTGCCGCTTTGTGCCGGACTACGTGAACAAGCCGCTGGCCTCGCGCGTGGTCCCGCGCTGAGCGCCTGTTGGTTCCAGCCAGGCCTCTGCCGGGGCCTTCAGTGACAATACCGCGCCAGCCTGTCGGTTCTTCGCCGCCAGGCTGACGCCCTTTGCCCACGGTCACCGCCCGGGGTTCTTCCTTCACAGACGCGTTCCCCTTATGCGCCCACTCCGTTACCAGGGCCTTGACCTGCCCAACACCTGGCCGCCCGAACGCGCTGGGACTGTGGCGTGACCCCGCCCATGCGCATCGAACACCTGCGCCAGCGCTTGCAAGCGCTGGGCGCCAACCCCCGCCACCAACAGCGCGTGCTGCGCCTGTGGAGCCAGGCCCTGCCGCAAACCAGCGGACGGCGCCAAATCGAACACTTTTTGCCCGCTGCGCTGGTGGCCGAGCTGCCCGCCATCGCCCAAGAGCTGGCCGCGCTGGCCACGCTCGAATCACAACACCCCGGAGAAGACGGATCGGCCCGCCTGCTGCTGAAGCTGGCCGACGGCCAGATGGCCGAAACCGTGCTGCTGCCACGCGACGGCGTGTGCGTGTCCACCCAAATTGGCTGCGCGGTGGGTTGCGTGTTTTGCATGACCGGCACCACCGGGTTGATCCGCCAGGTGGGCAGCGCCGAAATCGTGGCCCAGGTGGCGCTGGCGCGCAGCCTGCGGCCGGTGAAAAAAGTGGTGTTCATGGGCATGGGCGAGCCCGCGCACAACCTGGACAACGTGTTGGAGGCCATCGACCTGCTGGGCACCGTGGGCAACATCGGCCACAAAAATTTGGTGTTCTCCACCGTGGGCGACCCGCGCGTGTTCGAGGCCCTGCCGCAAGGTCGCGTGAAGCCCGCGCTTGCACTCTCGCTGCACACCACCCGCGCCGACCTGCGCGCCCAACTGCTGCCACGCGCACCGCGCATGTCGCCCGAAGAACTGGTGCAGGCGGGCGAGGTGTACGCCCGCACCACCGACTACCCCATTCAATACCAGTGGACGCTGCTCGACGGCATCAACGACACCGAGGAAGAACTCGACGGCATCGTGCGCCTGCTGACGGGCAAGTTTGCGATTCTGAACATGATTCCGTACAACACCGTGCCCGAACTGCCGTTCAAACGCCCCAGCGAGGACAAAGCCATTTCAATAGCCCGCCGCCTGCACCAGCGCGGCATTCTCACCAAGCTGCGCCAGTCGGCTGGGCAGGACGTGGACGGCGGCTGTGGGCAGTTGCGGGCTCGGGCGGAGAAGCCGGGGCGCAAGGTGATCGCGCTGCGTGTGGGTTGAGCCACCGGCAGGTGGTGATCGCCTGCCGGGCTGAAGCGGGGCTTCAAATCAACCGCTGCTGCAACGAAGCCTCGCCCAAGGGGCGCAGCCGGGCAAAGTCGAGCAACTCGGCCAAGTGAGCGCCCTTGCCCTGCCATTCGTGCACCACGTTTTCGGCCAGCAGCACGTAATGCCACGGCAGGCCGCTGCGGTGTTCGGGCGGTAGCGTGTTGATGCGGTCGCACCAGCCCACGGCAGCTTTCAGCTTGCGCTGCACGTTGGGGTGAATGGCTTGCTGCTGGGCTTTGGTTTCCACCAGATACACAGCGCCTTCGGTGCGCACCAAAAAGTCGGGCGAATAAAACGCGGGCAGTCCGTCGTCTTTCACATAGCGCAGCCGCGCAAAGCCGTGGCGGTTTTCGCTGATCTTGCAGAACGCGTGCACCTGCGCATCGGCCTGCGCCCAGTGGATGAAGGCACGCTCCAGCCCGCCGTTGCGCGCCGGCCAGCCGAGCCGGGTGTAAATGCACTTGCTCACCGCCACCGAATGGCTCTCGCGCACCATCAGCCGGGGCACTTCAGACAGCTGGCGCTGGTGTACCTCCATCTGTCCGGTCACGTGTTGTTGTTCCGAGTCCAGCAGCGCCATCGCAAACACCTTGGTGAGGTGGTCCACCACCGGCTGCAACAGCAACACGCGCCAGTTTTCACCTGCTTGCGGATTGAAGGTGCCGCCAAACAGCCGCGTCCAGATGTAGTCGTCCAGCCAGCCCGTGAGGTCGGCGGTGTTCACCTGCAAATACGGCTTGGCCAGGTGGGTGGCAATCTTGTTGCCTTTGGGCAGGGGTTCGTGCAGCGCCTGGCTGATGCGCCGTGTCAGGCGCGAGAGGTAGTCGTTGTAGCCCGCCACGTTCATCACCGCACCGTCCACCCGGTAGTCGCCAAACAGCGTGGCGCTCTGCAGGTCTTGCGAGATGAAGGTGTCGCCCTTCCCCAGCAGGCCGGTCAGCTCGGCGGCCGTCATGCTGGTGAAGGCGGGCAGGGCGTCCACGTCCAGCGGCTGGTGGTCGCGCAGCTCGTCGGTTTCTTGCAAGATGAACGGAATGCCCAAGTCAAACGCCTCAAAACCGTCGCACAACTCGGCAGCCATCACGTCGCCCGTGGCGCTGTTGTCGTCCATGTCGTCGCCGGTGGTGCCTGCCAGGCCATCACGGATCAGATCGTCGTAAAACGACTGGAACGCCGGGTGCTCCACGATGGACAGCACGTCGAGCAGGCTGCCCGGCTCTTGCCCCGCGTTGATGCGCTCGCGGTTCTCGCGCTTGAGGTCGCTGTACTCGGTATCGCGCCACATCAGCCGCAAGCCCCGGCCAATGGTTTGCTCCAGCAAAATTTGCGCTTGCGACGAGCGCAGCGGCACGATGACGCAGATGTTGTTCACGTCAAAGCCCTCGCGCAGCATCAACACGCTGACGATCACACGCGGCGTGGCGTGCCGGTCCACGCTGAACAGCCGTTCGCGCACCGGCGCCCAGTCCTTCTCGCCCAGCTCGGCCTTTTTGCCCGAGTCGATGGTCATCACCTCGTCGGCGCTCAATCCTTCCTGGTCTTGCAGAAACTGCGCTACAAGTGGCGACACGGTGGTGTCCTCACACACCACCAGCATCTTCGGGTGGCGCTGCGGGTCCAGCGCGGCAAAGTCGGCCTCCAGCTTGCGCAGCTTTTTCAGGCCCGCACGCAGCATCACGCGCTGGCCCTCGCTCAGCGCCGGGTTGCCGTTGTCGTCGCGCTCGGCTATGAACTCCAGGGGCAGCGCGCCGATCTCCTTGCGTCGGTCCAGCACCAGCGACTTCACCAGCCCGGCGCGCATGGCGGCCTTCAGGTCGAAGTCGGTCACGATGTGCGGGAAGTACAGCTTTTTCTTGTTCTTGCCCGTGCCCACGTCGTTGTACGGCGTGGCCGAAAAGTCCACCTGCACAAAGCGACGCCCTTTGGTTTCGGCGATGCGGCTCAGGCTTTTTTGCCATTCCACCTCGGTGGTTTCACCTTCGCGCTTGAACTCATGAATGTGGTGCGCCTCGTCGTTGAACACCATCAGCTCGGGCAACTCAGTCAGGTAGGCCAGCACGTTGCCACGCGCCCAGCGCCGGTCCAACACATCCAGCGCGTTGCCGGTGGCGCGGCCCGGTGTCAGCGGCAGCACCGCGTGTACCACCTGCTCGGGCGGCAGCGGTGCGCCGGGTGCGCTGACCTCTTCGTCGGTGTCGTCCAGCACCTCACCCTCGGCCAACAGGTGCCAGTTGGTGATGGCGATCATCCCGTTGCCGGTGGCCTTCAGGCCGATCTCGCCTTTGCTGCATACGTTGCCGCGCACAAAGGCAAACACCCGCTCGCGGTAGGCCTCGGGAATGAACAGGTCGGCGAACTGCGCCACGTCCGAACGGCTGAAGTCGCGCGCGCCGTGGCCGTTTTCAACCAGCTTGCCGCAAAACGCATCCAGCAGCCGCTCGTAAACAATCAGCCCCGGCGCCACCACCATGAAGTGGCGGGTAAAGCGGGCGTCGTCAATACCCGCCTCCAGCGCCGCCGTTTTGTTCAGCAACTGCCAGATCATCAGCGCCTGCAACACCCAGGTTTTGCCGGTGCCGGTCGCCATCTTGAAGCAGTATTTGGGGTGGCTGTGTTTGGCGGCAGACACCTCGGCCATGCGGTTGCCAGCCAGCAGTGCGTCGGGCGCGGCGGCCTTGTACAAGTCCAGCAGGCCCCAGTGGGCCTGCCCGGCGCCCAGCACCTCGTGTGCCACGATGGCGTTCAAAATCGCCTGCCGCTGCCCGGTGTGGAAATTCAGGCCACCCCGTGCGGCCACCATGTCTTCACCGAACCACCAGCCCAGCAGCTCTGCGGTGGTGGGTGTTACCAGCTCCAGCAGGTCGGCTGCGCCACTTTCCAGCCCCAGGCACAGCGCATTCGTTTTGGCGGTGAGGCTGGTGGAGAGGGCGAGTTGATCGTTGGTCAGTTTTAGGTTCATGGCCGTGTGTTGGGATAGATGGGATAGCGTGGGAGAATGTTTTGCATGTCAGACACTGCCAAACCGCCCCGCACACCCTGGGGCACTTTTCCGGATGTGCTGATTCATGCGCCTGAGTCGGCGGTCAAGCAGCACCATGCCTACAAAGCGGCCAAGTCGGGGGATGGCGCTTCGGCAATCGCACTGGTCAATGACACGATGAGCGAGCAGCAAAATCAGCGCTTGGCCGAATTGCTGCGTGGGCACACGCCTACCTTGGTCAGTGCCCACGCTTACGAGCGTGAAGGCGTGAACGCCATTCCAGAAATATTTGCCGATGAGTTGAGTAAGACCCTGGGCTGGCCGGTAGACGAAGCCGTGTTGCAAACCAATGTGGTTGCGCACACTGGCGCCGATGGCTTTTCGCGTCTGGCGCGCCAAGCTGAGTTTTCCGGTGCCATTCAACCTGGTTGCGACTACGTGCTGGTCGATGATTTCGTCGGCATGGGTGGCACGCTGGCCAACCTGAAGGGCTACATCGAGTCCCAAGGCGGTCGGGTGCTTGCGGCGGTATCCTTGACCGGCAAGCCCCACTCCGCCAAACTGGCGCTGACGCCAGAGCGCTTGCGTGAACTGAGGATGAAACATGGAACAGAACTTGAAAACTGGTGGATCGGGCGATTCGCTCACGGCTTCGACGCGCTTACTGAATCAGAAGCTCGGTACCTC
>JAUXXN010000332.1 GCA_030684755.1 Hydrogenophaga sp. | reverse complement strand
CCATTGTGGTGTTGACCGCGTTTTCTTTGCTGGTGGGGCTGGACATTCGCACCGTGGGTGACATGGGCGAACTGCCCGACAGCCTGCCCATGTTCTTGATTCCCTATATTCCGCTCAACGTCGAGACTCTGGCGATCATCTTCCCGTACTCGCTCACGCTGATGGTGGTGGGTTTGCTGGAATCGCTGATGACCGCCACCATCGTGGACGATCTGACCGACACCAAGAGCAACAAAAACCGCGAATGCGTGGGCCAGGGGGTGGCCAACATCGCCAGTGGCTTTATTGGTGGCATGGCGGGCTGCGCCATGATTGGTCAGTCGGTCATCAACGTGAAGTCCGGCGGGCGCGGGCGTTTGTCCACCCTCACCGCTGGTGTGGTGCTGCTGATTTTGGTGGTGTTTTTGGGCGACTGGGTCAAGCAGATCCCCATGGCTGCGTTGGTGGCGGTGATGATCATGGTGTCCATCGGCACTTTCAGCTGGGTCTCTTTGCGCAACCTGCGCGAGCACCCACCCAGCTCCAGCATCGTCATGGTGGCCACGGTGGTGGTGACGGTGGCCACGCACGACCTGGCCAAGGGTGTGCTCACCGGCGTGCTGCTCTCTGGCTTTTTCTTCGCGCACAAGGTGGGGCAAATATTGCGCATACGCTCCCTGGCCGAAGACGAGGGACGCCTGCGCACCTACACCGTGACCGGCCAGGTGTTCTTTGCCACCGCCGACCGTTTCAACGATGCGTTCGATTTCAAAGAGGTGATTGAGCGCGTGCGCATCGACGTGAGCCGGGCGCATTTTTGGGACATCACGGCGGTGAGCGCGCTCGACAAGGTGGTGCTGAAATTCCGCCGCGAAGGCACTGATGTGGAGGTGGTTGGCATGAACGAAGCCAGCAGCACCCTGGTGGACAAGTTCGGCGTGCACGACAAAGACGGCGCAGAAGACCTGCTGGCCGGCCACTGAAAGGAATCAACCGCATGAACACCGACAACAAAGTTCTCGCCTGTGTAGACCAGTCCGCCTTTGCCGACCACGTGACCGACTATGCCGCCTGGGCCGCGCAGCGCATGGCCGCGCCGCTGGAGCTGCTGCATGTGATCGACCGCCACCCCGAAACCAGTGTGAGCAAGGACCACAGCGGCTCCCTCACGCCCAATGCGCAAGAAAGCCTGCTGGGCGAGCTGGCTGCCGCCGACGCTGTGCGCAGCAAGGCTGCGCGCGAACAGGGGCGGCTGTTTTTGCACCGCCTGCGCGAGCGTGCCCTGGCCGCTGGCGTGCAAACCGTGGATGTGCGTCAGCGCCTGGGCCATCTGGACGAAACCCTGCACGAGCAACAAGACGGTGTGCGACTTTTTGTGTTCGGTCGCCGTGGCGAGTCGGCACAGTCCACCCAGCGCGATCTGGGCCGCAACGTGGAGCGGGTGGTGCGCGCCTTGGGCCGTCCGATCTTGACCGTGACCGAGGGCTTCAAAGCGCCCGAACGCGTGTTGATTGCGTTTGATGGCAGCAGCATCACCCGCAAGGGCGTGGCGATGGTGGCGGGCAGCCCGCTGTTTCGCGGCTTGGCTGTGCACCTGCTGATGGCGGGCAAAGCCAGCCAGGACGGCCCCAAGCACATGGCCTGGGCCACCGCCCAACTGGAAGCGGCGGGCCTGGGTGTGGTGGGTGAAATGGTGCCAGGCGACCCCGAGACCGTCATCGCCCAAGCCATCCAGTCCAAGGGCATCGACCTGCTGGTGATGGGCGCTTACACGCACTCACCGCTGCGCAGCCTGTTCATGGGCAGCAAAACGACCGATCTGCTGCGCGCAGCGCGTATTCCGACGCTGCTGCTGCGCTGAGGCTTTTGCTGGGGCGCTCAGTCCTGCGGGCGCAGGCCGATGATGAGCGATGACGGCACGCGGCCATCGGTGTCGCGCGGCAAGGTGCCGGTGCGGTCGATGGCGCGCAGCACCGCTTCGTCCCAGGCGGGACTGCCGCTGGACTTGACGATGCGCCGCGTGGTGATGGTGCCGTCGGGCAGCGTACGCACCTCCACCTCGGCTCGGGGGTTGCCGCTCACCGTTTCGGTGAACACCACGTTGGGTTTGATGCGCGCCGCCACCCGCCCGCCGTAAGCGGCCGAAGGGCCGCTGGACTGATGTGCTGTGCCGGTGGCTGTTGACCCACCACTGGCGCCAGCCTGGCCCATGATGCGGCGCATTTGCGCCTCGCGCTCTTTGGCGGCCAACTCGTCCAAGCGCTTTTCTTCTGCCAGCTGGCGTTCTTTCTCGCGCTTTTGTTGTGCCAGTTGTTGCCGCTCTTTATCTGAGGCGGCTTTCTTGTCGGCAGCGGCCTTGTCTGCTGCTGCTTTCGCCGCCTTCTCAGCTTTCTCCGCTGCGGCTTTTTTGACCGCTGCGGCCTTGTCTTGGGCCAGCTTATCCGCAGCCGCTTTTTTGGCTGCTTCTAGTTTCGCTTTTTCCTGATCAGCTTCGGCCTTTTGCTTGGCCCGCGCGGTGGCTAGGTCGGCCTCGCTGGGACCGGGCGGTGGAGGTGCTGGCTGCGCAACCGGCTGGGGTTTGGGCACAGGCTCTGGCGGCGGCGAAGGCGGCGGCGGCGGCGGCGGCTCCACCGCACGGGGCGCAGCCGCTTGCGGCGCGCGCGACCAAATTTCGGCCTCAAAAACAACCGCTGGCGCGTCGCGCTGCCAGCCCACGCCCCAGGTCAGCGCAGCCACCAGCAAGCCGTGCACCACCAGGGCCAGGCCCAGCGGCCCCAGCCAGTGGCCATGTTGCGGCGGGGCCAGGTTCAGGTGTTCGGCGGTGGTCTGCATCGGTAGGGGCGTTGGGTTCGGTGTCAGAGGGTAGACAACGCCACCCGCTGCACGCCGGCGGCGCGCAGCCTCCGCACCACTTCCATCACAGCGTCGTATTTCACATTTTTGTCGGCACTCACCAGTACAGGCATGTTTTCGGTGCCGGTGCTGAGTGCCTGCACACGGCCCACCAGCTGGCCCAGCGCCACCTCGGTGGGGGGCTGGTTGTCTTTGCCCATGCGCACTTTCAGGCGCTCCGTCTTGTCGATCATCACTTCCACATACACATCGGGTGTGCGGTTGGCCTGGCCCACGCTGGGCAGGTCGATTTGGCTGGGCGTGATCAGGGGTGCCGTCACCATGAAGATGATCAGCAGCACCAACATCACGTCGATGAACGGCACCATGTTGATTTCGTTCTTGGTGCGCCGTGCGCGGCGTGTGGAAGCGACGGCCATGGTCAGTGCCCGGCAGGGGACTGCGCCCCCAGGTTGCGCTGCAAAATGTTGGAAAACTCTTCCATGAAGGTTTCCATGGTGTTGGCTAGGCGGTCAATGTCGTGGGCAAAACGGTTGTAAGCCACCACGGCCGGAATGGCCGCAAACAGGCCAATGGCGGTGGCCACCAGGGCTTCGGCAATGCCCGGTGCCACCGAAGCCAGCGTCACTTGCGCCAGCGAAGCCAAGCCAGTGAAGGCGTGCATGATGCCCCACACCGTGCCAAACAGACCCACATAAGGCGCCACCGAACCCACCGTGCCCAGGAACGACAGGTTGACTTCCAGCGCATCCACCTCGCGCTGGAAGCTGGCGCGCATGGCGCGGCGCGCGCCGTCGAGCAGGGCGTTGTTGTCGGTGATGCGGCGTTCGCGCAGTTTTTGGTATTCACGCATGCCACTGGCAAAAATGCGCTCCATGGGGCCACCGTTGCGGGCGTTTTGTGCGGCTGCGGCATACAGTTCGTTCAAGTTGCGACCAGACCAGAAGTCGCGCTCAAACATTTCGTTGTGCGCACGCACCCGCTTAATGGCAAACACCTTGCGGAAAATAGCCGCCCAACTCATGACCGATACCGTCACCAACAGGACGACCACCGCTTGCACCACCCAGCTCGCGTCGAGCATCAATTGAACAATGGAGAGATCGTGGTTCATGGCATTCGGAGGTGGAGAAATGAAAAAAGTTGCGAATGGCTACCGGAATAGGTTCACGCCGGTGTGTTGAGCGCGTCGAGAATGGCGGGCGGAATGCGTTGCGGCCGCAGGGTGTTGGCGTCTACCCAACCTATGCGGATGTTGCCTTCGCACAGCAAGGGGTTGTCGCCTTCAGGGGTGGTGGTTTGCAGGTGTGCCGCTTGTTCAATGGTGAGCGAGGCGCGGCCCGCTTCCAACACCCGTGCGCTGACCCACAGCACATCGTCAAGCCGGGCAGGGCGGTGGTATTTCACCTGCGTGGCGGTGACCACAAACATACCGCCCACCGTCTCGCGCAGGCGCTGCTGCTCGATGCCCAGGGCGCGCAGCCATTCGGTGCGGGCGCGCTCAAAAAACTTCAGGTAATTGGCATAAAACACGATGCCACCGGCGTCGGTGTCTTCCCAGTACACCCTGACGGGCCAGGTGAACCGACTTGGCATGTTGGTGGTGCTCACAGCGCCTGCTCCAGCCGGGCCACTGCTTCACGCAACTGCGCCATCGAATTGGCGGTGGAAAAACGCAAATAGCGCCCCGGGTCGGCGCTGCCAAAGTCGCGCCCGGGTGTGGTGGCCAGTTGGCAGCGCCGCATCAGTTCAAACGCCAGTGCCCAGCTGCCACCGGCGTCGGGGCTGCTTTGCGGGGGAATGCCCCAGCGTGCGCACAGGGCGCTCACGTCGGCCCAGGCGTAAAAAGCGC
>JAUXXN010000331.1 GCA_030684755.1 Hydrogenophaga sp. | reverse complement strand
TCGGGGTTGGCCAGCGCCAAGATGATGGGCTTGGGCGCCATGGTCTTCACCATCTCCGCCGTCATCACGCCCGGGGCCGAACAGCCCAGGAACACATCGGCGCCGTTCACAGCATCGGCCAGCGTGCGCTTGTCGGTGTTCTGGGCGTAACGGGCTTTGGACTCGTCGTAACCGCCGGGGCGGCCCTCGTAAATCACGCCCTTGGAATCGCACACAAAAATGTTGGCTGGCGCCATGCCCAGGCCCACCATCACGTCCAGGCAGGCCAGCGCCGCTGCACCCGCACCCGACACGGCGAGCTTCACCTCGCTAATCGGCTTGTTCACCAGCTCCAGGCCGTTCAACAGCGCAGCGGCTGAGATGATGGCCGTGCCGTGCTGGTCGTCGTGGAACACCGGAATGCCCATGCGCTCGCGCAGCTTTTTCTCAATATAGAAGCACTCGGGCGCCTTGATGTCTTCGAGGTTGATGCCGCCCAGCGTGGGTTCCAGCGCAGCGATGATTTCCACCAGTTTGTCCGGGTCGCGCTCGCTCAGCTCGATGTCAAACACGTCAATGCCCGCAAACTTCTTGAACAGGCAGCCCTTGCCCTCCATCACTGGCTTGCTCGCCAGCGGGCCAATGTCACCCAGACCCAGCACCGCCGTTCCGTTGGTGATGACGCCTACCAGGTTGCCCCGGCTGGTGTATTCGGCTGCCAGTGTGGGGTCTTTTTCAATGGCCAGGCAGGGGTAAGCCACACCCGGCGAGTAGGCCAGCGACAAGTCGCGCTGGTTGGACAGCGGCTTGGTCGGGTTGACGGAAATCTTGCCCTTGTGGGGCGAGCGGTGGTAATCGAGTGCGGCATCGCGCAGGGCTTGTTCGGCGGGTGTCATGTGGTGTCTCCTTCGGGGAAATCATTTTGACACGGCACCCGCACCGCTAGGCCTCCACAAGGCCAAGCCGGGCCGCGAGCACCGTGGCGGTTTCAGGCTGCCGATCAGGCGGGCGTCAACAAATCCAGCAGCGTGCGCGCTACCACCTTGGTGGCCCGGCGCAGGTCTTGCAGGTCCAGATTTTCGTCGGCGCGTTTGGCGTTGGACTCGCGCACGGTGCGCGGGCCGGCGCCGTAGATCACGCCCGGAATGCCGTGCTCGCCGTAAATGCGCACATCGGTGTACAGCGGTGTGCCCACGGCGGGAATGGGTTCACCAAACACCGTTTCGCCATGTTTTTGAAGGGCTTGTACCAGCGGCTGGTTGCCGGGCAGGGGTTTTAGGGCGCGGGCCAGCAGGATACGTTTCACGTCCACTTGGATGGTGCGTCCACCCCGGGGCGGCTGGAAGCTGGCGGCGGCTTGCTCGATGGTGTGGCGCAGCGCGGCTTCTACTTCTGCCGGGTCTTCTTCCGGGATCATGCGGCGGTCCACTTTGAGCACCACTTTGCCGGGGATCACGTTGGTGTTGGTGCCGCCGCTGATCTGGCCCACGTTCAGGTAAGGGTGCGTGATGCCCTCGACCTTTGATGTCACGTTCAGGTAGTCGGCATTGAGTGCGTACAGCGCGTTCAAGATGTGCACCGCCGCCTGCAGCGCATCGGTGCCGCTGTCGGGAATGGCGGCGTGCGCCATGTCGCCGTGCACCGTCACCTCCAGCTGCAGACAGCCGTTGTGGGCCACCACCACCTGGTAGCTGAAACCTGCGGCGATCATCAGGTCGGGTTTGGTCAGGCCGTTTTTCAGCAGCCAGTCGGGGCCGACTTCGCCGCCGTATTCTTCGTCGTAGGTCACGTGCAGTTCAACCCCGCCTTGCAGCGGCAGGTCCAGCGATTCGAGGGCGCGGATGGCAAAGGTGAAATTGGCGATGTCGCACTTGCTCACCGCCGTGGCGCGGCCATAGATTTTGCCGTCCACGATCTCGCCGCCGTAGGGGTCGTGCGTCCAGCCTTCGCCGGGGGGCACCACGTCGCCGTGGGCGTTGAGTGCGATGGTTTTGCCGGGGCCGTAGGCGCGGCGCACGATCAGGTTGGTGATGGTTTGCAGCCCGGCGGCTTTCACTTCGGCCTCGGGCACGGCGTGCTTCTCGGCGTTCAACCCCATGGCTGCCAGCAGCTCGGCGGTGCGCTCGGCGTGCGGTGCGTTGTTGCCGGGCGGGGTGTCGGTGGGCACGCGCACCAGTTCCTGCAAGAACCGCACTTCTTCATCAAAGTGGGCGTCAATCCATTGGTCGAGTTGTTCGTAAGAAGTGGGCATGGGTCAGGGGTGGTGGGGTGTTGTGGGGGGTGGATCAGTGGTCGGTGGCGAGTTGTTCCAGCAGGTGCGAGAAGGCGCGCACGCACAGCTCCATGTCTTCGCTGGTGGTGGCTTCCAGCGGGTTGTGGCTGATGCCGCTGTGGAGGCCACGCACAAACAGCATGGCTTGCGGCATCACTTCGTGCAGTTTCATCGCGTCGTGGCCGGCGCCGCTGGGCATGCGGTGCAGCGGCACACCCAGGGCGTTGACAGCCGCTTCCCAACGGGCTTGCCAGGCCGGGGCGCTGGGCGCAGCGGCGGCGCGCATGGTTTCTTCGGTTGAAAAGCGCACGCCCCGGCGTTCGCAAATGGTGCGCAGCTGCGCAAGGATGTCGCGCTCCAGCGCGTCGCGCTGCGCGTTGCTGGGCGCACGCAGATCGAGCGAAAACAGGCAGCGTCCAGGCACCACGTTGATGGAGCCGCCCGGCACCTGCAACATGCCGACCGTGGCCACCGAGTCGCCGTCGGCCCCGGCGCGTTGTTCGGCGTACAGGGCCAGCTCGGCCACGGCGCAGGCGGCGTCGCGGCGGTTGCGCATCGGCGTGGTGCCGGCGTGGCAGGCCATGCCGACCACTTCGCACTGGTAGCGCACGCTGGCGTTGATGGAAGTCACCACGCCCAGCGGCAGGTCCAGCTCGTTGAGCACCGGGCCTTGTTCAATGTGGACTTCGACAAAGCCTAGGTATTGCGCCGGGTCGCGTTGCAGCGCGTCAATGGCTTCCAGCGTGCCGGGCAGGCTGGCGTGCTGCATGGCGGCGCGCATGGTGATGCCGTCGGCGTCTTGCTGGTCGAGCCAGGCCGGGTTGAAGTGGCCGGTGAGTGCGCCCGAGCCCAGAAACGTGGCCTTGTAGCGCTGGCCTTCTTCTTCGGCAAAAGCCATCACTTCAATGGCAAACGGCAGACGTCTGCCCGCCTGGTGCAGTTGCTGTACGCAGGCTATGGGTACGAAAATACCTAGCCGCCCGTCGTATTTGCCGCCGTTGCGCACAGTGTCAAAGTGACTCCCGGTGAGCAGTGTCTTCGCTCCCTCTCCCGCTGGCGGGAGAGGGTTGGGGTGAGGGTCTGCATGAAGGTTAGCGTGGTACACCCCCACCACATTCCCAACCGCATCAACGTAAGCCTCGTCAAACCCGCAGTCGAGCATGCGGCGCTGCAAGTCAGCTGCGCAGGCGCGGTGTGCGTCGGTCAGATACGTGACAGTCAACTGGCCTTGTTCGGCAAAGCCCGGGTCGCTGTGGCGGGCCAGGTCTTCGTGCCAGTCCCACACCTGGTTGCCCAGCGTGGGTTCGCAGCCGAATTTGTCGTTGAGCCGAATTTCGGCAATGCGGTGGATGTTGCGCAGGCACTCGGCGCGCTCAAAGTCCACCGGGTTGTGCAGGCGGCGCTCAAAGGTGCTGATGATCTCGCGCTTGCTCAGTCCGGTGCCGCGCGGCCCGCGCACGGCTAGGATGAACGGGAAGCCGAAGCGGGCGTTGTAGTCGGCGTTGAGCTGCTGGATGTGCGCAAACTCTTCGGGCGTGCAGTGCGTCAGCCCGGCTTTGGTTTGCTCGTTGGTGGACTCGGCGGTGAGCGTGTTGCTCACCATGGCTTTGCCCGCCAGCTCGGGGTGGGCGCGGATGAGTGCCAACTGCTGCTCGGTGCCCGCGTCGTTCAACACGCGCACCATGGCGTGTTTCAGCGCGGCCAGCGAGGCAAAGGGCCGTTGCTGTAAGGCTTGTTCGGCAATCCAAGGCGAGTGTTCGTACAGGCCGTCCAGCAGTTGCGCGGCCTCCGTCAGCGGCGCGGTGTTGAGTCGGTTCAGGGTGATTGGCATGGTGGGGGTCTTAAGCGGTGAGCGGGTGTGTGGCTTTCCAGTGGCGTGCAATGTCTAGGCGACGCGCCACCCACACCTGGTCGTGGGCTTGTATGTGGTCCAGAAAACGTTGCAACGCGGTGATGCGTCCCGGGCGGCCCAGCAGCCGACAGTGCATGCCCACGCTCATCATCTTGGGCCGGTCCAGACCGTTCGGGTCGCCCTCGACGTACAGCGCGTCAAACGTGTCTTTCAGGTATTGGAAGAACGGGTCGGCGTGCGAATAGCCTTGGGGCAGGGCAAAGCGCATGTCGTTGCAGTCCAGCGTGTACGGCACGATGAGTTGGTGCGCGTCGCTGCCATCTGTTTTGCGCACCTTCATCCAGAACGGCAGGTCGTCGCCGTAGTAGTCGCTGTCGTATTCAAAGCCGCCAAAGTCGGCAACCAGTCGGCGCGTGTTGGGGCTGTCGCGCCCGGTGTACCAGCCCAAGGCGCGTTCACCGGTGAGGCGCTCCATGATGGTCATGGCCTCGGCCATGTGGGCGCGTTCGGTGGCTTCGTCGATGTTTTGGTAATGAATCCACTTCAAACCGTGGCAGGCGATATCGAAGCCCAGTTCTTGAAAGGCGGCGGTCACATCGGTGTGTTTTTCCAAAGCGCTGGCCACGCCAAACACCGTCAGCGGCAAACCCCGGCGCTCAAACTCGCGCAAGATGCGCCACACCCCCGCCCGGGAGCCGTATTCGTAAATGCCTTCCATGCTGATGTGGCGACCGGCAAAGGCGGGCGGGTTGAACATTTCAGACAAGAACTGTTCAGAACCCGCGTCACCATGCAACACCGAGTTTTCGCCGCCCTCTTCGTAGTTCAGCACAAACTGCACCGCCACGCGGGCGCCGCCCGGCCAGCGGGCGTGTGGTGTGTGGCGGCCATAGCCAACAAGGTCGCGGGGGTAGGAGGCTGTAGCGTTGTAAAGGGTCATGACAGGGCCATGGAAATGTCGTTTGTAGGTACCTTGCGGTCAAAGGTCAGGTTTTCTTCCACATGCAGCAGGTGGTCGGTCATCAGGCGCACGGCCAGTGCCTCGTCTTTGTCGGCCAGCGCCTTCACGATTTCGGCATGTTCTTCGTTGGAGTGTTCGGCAGCGTGCGTGGTTTGGTACATCAGCGTGATCAGCGCGCAACGCGAGATCAGATCGCGCAGCAATTCGGCCAGCACCTGGTTGCCCATCAGCTCGGCCATGCGCACATGAAAGTCACCCAGCAGCTCGGTGCGGCCCGGCACATCTTGGTTGTTCACGGCCAGCTTTTCTTGCACCACGTGTTCGCGCAGCGCCTTGATTTTGGCGGGCGTCACGGTTCGAACAAAGGCGCGCGT
>JAUXXN010000312.1 GCA_030684755.1 Hydrogenophaga sp. | reverse complement strand
GCATTTGGCAAGGTCGGAAATCTGTTGTAGAATCTTTGGCTTCGTCGGGTGCTTAGCTCAGCTGGTAGAGCGTCGCCTTTACACGGCGAATGTCGGGGGTTCGAGCCCCTCAGCACCCACCAGCAGGGATCAGGACAAGCAGTCGATTGCAGTGCAACGTTGTTCACTGACGTTTTTTGTAGCACCAGGGAGTGGTAGTTCAGTTGGTTAGAATACCGGCCTGTCACGCCGGGGGTCGCGGGTTCGAGTCCCGTCCACTCCGCCAAAAAGTATCAAGCCATCAAAAGTTTTTAGCTTTTGATGGCTTTTTCGTTTCTTGCCGTTTTTGCCCTTCAATCTGAGTCGCTTGCTTACCGGACTGATGTCCGAAACCAATCGGCTGAATGGTTCTTTCAAACTGTTCGAGCGATGTGACTCCGCAGCAAATGGCTCTATCCCTCAGGTCTTCGCTCTCAGCGCGTTCTGGCGCATGGCCGACAGCGTGCCCCGGGTAGTGATGACTTCCAAGTCCAGTTGCACCTCCAGCACCGTGCCGGTGGTTGCCGTGAGGGCTCGCTGCAGGGCAGGTTCAAATTCGGCGGTGTGCGTGATGCATTCCGCCGCATAGCCGTAGGCGCGTGCCAGCGCGCAAAAGTCTGGGTTGCGCAGCTCCGAGCCGCTCACGTGTATGGGGTACTCGCGTTCTTGGTGCATGCGGATGGTGCCGTAGCTGCCGTTGTTCAGCAACAGGATGATGCTCTTGGCGCCGTGCTGTACCGCTGTTGCCAGTTCTTGGCCGTTCATCAAAAAATCACCGTCACCAGCGATGGTGAAGACCGTTCGCCCGCTCAAAATGGCTGCAGCAATACCCGCCGGCACGCCGTAACCCATGGCGCCGTTGGTGGGTGCGAGTTGGGATTTGTGGCCTTTGGCCATGCCGTGGTACTTGTAGAGCCGGTGCAACCAGCTGGCGAAGTTGCCCGCGCCGTTGGTGAGCACCGCATCCATGGGCAAATGGCGTTGCAGCGTGTGGATGATGGTCGGCATGTCAATGCTGCCTGGCAGCACCGTGCCGCCGTTGGCCACATCCACGTTGGCCTCGTAGTCGGCGTGGCAGGCCTGTGTCCATTGGCCCCAGGCCACACCGGGTGGTGCGGTGAGCACTTCCAGGCTGCGCGCGGCGGCATTCATGGTGGCGTTGATCGCCAGTGTGGCTTGGTACACACGGTTCAGCTCTTCGGCGCTGGCATGGATGTGCACCAGCTTTTGCTGGGGGCAGGGCGCTTCAATCAAGGTGTAGCCGCCGGTCGTGGACTCGCCCAAGCGTGGGCCGATGGCGATCAGCAGGTCGCTCTGGCGCACGCGCGTGGCCAGCGCTGGGTTGATGCCCAAGCCCACATCGCCCGCGTACTGGGCGTGGTGGTTGTCAAAGCAGTCTTGAAAGCGAAAGGTGTTGGCGACCGGTAGTTGCCAGTTTTCAGCAAAGCGCTGCAAGGCTGATGCGGACTGCGGTGTCCATCCGCCGCCGCCAGCCAGTACCAGCGGGCGCTCGGCCTGCAACAACAGGCTGCGCAGGGTACGCAGCGCTCCCGGGTCGCTCCAAGTCTGCACCGGCTCCACGCGCGGCAGCGGCGCGGCGTCTACCGTTTGGGTCAACATGTCTTCGGGCAGCACCAACACCACCGGGCCGGGACGCCCGTTCAAGGCTGTGGCAAAGGCGCGGGCCACGTATTCAGGGATGCGGCGCGGGTCGTCGATGCGCTCCACCCGCTTGGCCATGCCCTTGGTGCTGGGGCCGAAGAAGCTCAGGTAATCCACTTCTTGGAAGGCCTCGCGGTCGCGCGCGTCGCTGGCCACGTCGCCCACGAACAGCACCATGGGTGTGCTGTCTTGAAAGGCGGTGTGCAGGCCAATGGAGGCGTTGGTTGCGCCTGGCCCTCGGGTCA
Source organism: Hydrogenophaga sp. (assembly GCA_030684755.1). Lineage (GTDB taxonomy): Bacteria > Pseudomonadota > Gammaproteobacteria > Burkholderiales > Burkholderiaceae_C > Hydrogenophaga. The sequence continues at coordinate 6,546 of JAUXXN010000312.1, read as the reverse complement.
CAAAACAAACGCCCGGGCGCCCGGTGAGCTTGCCTTGGGCCTCCGCCATGAAGGCCGCGCCACCTTCTTGCCGGTTGGTGATGAAACGGATGCGGTCGGCGTGGGCGTGAAAGCCGTCGAGTACGGCCAGATAACTTTCTCCAGGCACCCCAAAAGCGTGGGTCACGCCTTGGGCGATCAGGCATTCAACGAGCAGGTGTCCGGCGAGTTTGTGTGTCATAGTCGCCATTGTGCAGCGGCACGGGTATCAAGACGTGCGTCGCCCGACACCCACCGCTGCCACCACCGAAATGGCTAGTACCACTGCGGCCCCGGCCAGGGTGAGCCCGTACCAGCCCCGGTCCATGAAGCCACCAAACACCAGCGGCGAAATGGCAAAACCCACATCCAGCCCCGAATACACGGTGCCATACACCCGGCCGGTAGCGCCCTTGGGCGTGGCTTTTTTGATCATCATGTCGCGGCTAGGCCCACCCACGCCCACCGCAAAACCGGTGGCCGCCAGCGCCATCATGGTGCCCACAGCGCCCAGCCAACCGCTGGCGCACAACAGCAGCAAGAGCGCACCAGCGGTCATGGTGACAGCCACCACCCGGTCGCTGGACCAGCGCAGGCTCTGCCCATAAGCGGCCACAAACCCACCGACCAACATGCCCACGGCACCGCACAGCATGTAGGCGCTGATGGTGAGGGTGGCGGCCTCCATGCTCACACCGTGCATGGCTTGGAGGATAGACGGTGCATAGCTTTGCACCACCGCCAGTGTCATGGTGGAGAGCAGGAAAAACGCAAAACACCACCACACCACCGGCAGTTTCAGGTAAGCCAGCTCAGCGCCTTTGGGCGCATCGGCATGGCGCACCGCCACCTCGGTGCGCAGCTTGTCGCGCTGCCAAAACAGCAGACCCAGCACGCCCGCATACAGCAGCGCGGCGGCGTAATAGGCCACACGCCAGTCGGCCAGCGCGGTGATGCCGACCAGAAACACCGGCGCCAGTGCCCAGCCCAAGTTGCCGGTGAGTCCATGTACGCTGAAAGCGTGACCCAAGCGCGGCGCCGACACACGCTGGTTCAGAATGGTGAAGTCGGCGGGGTGAAACGGTGCGTTGCCCAGGCCCGCGAGCAGCGCCACCAGCACCAGACCGCCATAGCCCGTGGCTTGCGAAGCTGCCAACGCAGCCAACAGAAAAAGGCCGACAGCGGCAAATAGTACCGGCCGCGCGCCGATGCGGTCTACCACAAACCCCGCCATGGCCTGGCCCGAGCCCGAGACCACGAAAAAAATGCTCATGAGCAGACCCACATCAGAAAAACTCAGTCCGAAGTCGCGCATGAACACCGGGAATAGCGGCGCCAGCAGCAGGTGAGAAAAGTGCGAGGTGCCGTGGGCCAGGCCCACCAGACCGATGATGGCGGCATCTTGCTGTAAAGGAACTGGGTTGACGGGCGCAGCGGCGCTCAGGGTGGCGGTGGTCATGCGGGCATGTTACGGGTGGCACAGCGTGCCTAAATGCGCTAAAAAGACAAGTATTGTCGAATTTCAGCCAAGCCGATGTTTGGGTGTGTTTTGGAGATATCAAACATGCAACGCCGTTCACCGCATCACGCGGTTCCTCTGGGTGACACAAAAAGTTTTCAGCCAACGGCTGCAAAACCTGTGCGCTGTCGGCCGCGCCAGTTGGAGAGCGATCACCAGTTGGAACCCCACCACCACCCCTGGGGCCAGCTAACCTACTGCGCCAGTGGCTTGCTGCGTGTTGCTGTGCAGGCCAGTGGTGCCGTGGGTACCGAACGCCACACCCCGCAAACCACCACCATCGTGCCACCTTCACGCGCGTTGTGGATTCCTCCCGGCGCCGAACATGCGGTGACCATTGTTGAATCCGCCCAACTGCTCACGCTGTATGTGGATGCCAGCGTGGTGCCGGCGCACTGGACGCGTTCGCGCGTGCTGGTGGTGTCTCCGCTGTTGCGTGAACTGATTCTGGCCATGGATCAGCCCCATTTGAGCCAGCCCAGCATCCGCGCTCAGGCCGTGCACACGCTGCTGCTGGCCGAGATGGACCACGCCGCCACCCAACCGCTGGGCGTGCCCATGCCCAGTGCCCAGCACGGCGACCGGCGCCTGCTGGCGCTGTGTGAGGCGGTGATGCGGGCCCCCGCGCAACACGCCACCCTGGCCGCCTGGGCACCTTTCAGTGGCGCCAGCGAGCGCACACTGGCGCGCCTGTTCCGCGAAGAGTTGGGCACCAGTTTCCAGCGCTGGCGCCAGCAGGTGGTGCTGGCGCACGCGCTGCCCATGCTGGCGCGCGGCATGCCCGTCAGCCGGGTGGCCGCTGCCAGTGGTTATGCGAGCGACAGCGCGTTCAGCGCGATGTTCAAAGCCGCGATGGGCCAGCCGCCCACCCGCCTGGGCGCGCATGCCCCGGACTTTCATGCTGGGTGACTGCTTCGGTTTGTCGGTTCAAATCCAGGCCCATAGGGCTCCGGCGCCAGCGCAACCCAGCACCACCCACAGGGGCGACAGCCGCCAACGCAGCAGGGCCAGCAGCGCGGCCACCGCCAGCGCCAGGTCGGGCAGTCCGTGTATGGCACTGGGCCACACCGGGTTCACCAAGGCAGCCAGCAGCAGACCTACCACACCCGCGTTCATGCCTACCATGGCGGTGCGCACACCAGCGCGTTGGCGCAACGTATCCCAAAACGGCAGCAGCCCCACCACCAGCAGCAAGGCGGGCGCAAACACCGCCAGCAGCATCAGCGCGCCGCCTTGCCAAGGTGCCAGCTGCCCCAGCACCGCCGGGTTCATGGCAGCGCCGAGATAGGCAGAAAAAGCAAACAGCGGCCCCGGCATGGCTTGGGCGGCGCCATAACCGGCCAGAAAATCGGTCGTGCTCACCGCCCCAGACGGCACCACCGAGGACTGCAGCAGCGGTAAAACCACATGACCACCGCCAAAAACCAGCGCGCCCGCGCGAAAGAAACCGTCCACCTGGGCCAGCAGTGCTGAGTCGCCTCCCGCCGCCCACAAGGGCAAACCCAGCAGTGCGGCGACCAGCAAAAGCAAGGCCACCCAGCCCGCTGCGCGTGGTAGACCAAAACCTGGGTCCGTTTCAGCGCTCGGGTCGGTCGTCGCTGGGTTGAGCCAGTCAGCACCCCATACAAGGCCCGCGAACGCGCTCACGGCCATGGCCAGCAGTTGGCCCCAGGCTGTGCCATCGCCAGTCCACCACGGTACACCCAGTGCGAGCGCTGCAGCCGCCAGCGCCAAAGCGCGCCGTGCCGCGTCAGGACACAGGCTGCGGGCCATGCCCCAGACCGCTTGGGCCACCACCGCCACGGCGGCCACTTTCAGGCCCTGCAAGGCGCCCTGCCACAGTGGCAAAGTCTGCAGCGCCGCCAACTGTGTGACGCCATAGGCGAAGCCCACCATGAGCAGCGCAGACGGCAGCGTGAACCCCAGCCAGGCAGCGGTCAAACCGCCCCAGCCCGCACGTTGCCAGCCCAGCACCATGCCCACCTGGCTGCTCGCAGGACCGGGCAGAAACTGGCACAGCGCCACCAAATCGGCGTAACGGTGCTCGTCCAGCCAACGGCGGCGTTCCACAAACTCGGTACGAAAAAAGGCCAGGTGCGCCACGGGGCCGCCAAAAGAGGTGCAACCTAGGCGCAAAAAGACCAGAAAGACGCCCAAAACCCGCCGCCAGTGTTGGGGGGTGTCAGGCATTTTCCAATGCCTTGCATCCATGAGGTGGTGCCAGCAGGTCCAGTACGCGCTCAGGCGGGCGGCACAACCACGCCCCCAGCGGCGACACCACAATGGGGCGGTTCATCAAGATGGGGTGCGCAACCATGTGGGAGACCAGTTCTTGTTCGGTCCACTGGGGATCGCCCAAATTCAAAGTCTCATACACCGCCTCTTGGCTGCGCAAGAGGTCGCGCGCGCCCAAGCCCATGGACCTAAGCAAGGCGGTCAATTGTGCCGGGGACAAGGGCTCTTGCTGGTAATCAACCACCCGGGGCTCTATCCCGGCATCGCGCAGCAGCGCCAGCACCCGACGAGATTTGCTGCATTGGGGGTTGTGATACAGCGTGATGGGTGTGGTCATTGTGATCAGCCTTGTGGAATGTTGCGTTCGAGCCAGCGCAGACGCACCAAGCCGGTGGACAGGGCGGTGCCGCACACGATGACGACACCGCAGAGCACCATCCAGGACGTGATGGTTTCGCCCAAAAACAGGGCGCCATACATCAGCGCAAACACCGGCACCAGAAAGGTCACGGTCAGGGCGCGGCTGGGGCCTGCTTTGGCAATGATGCGAAAAAACAGGATGTAGGCGATGGACGTGCACAACAGCGCCACCGCCGCCAAGGCACCCCAGGCGCCCAGGCTGACCGGCTGCGACGGCCAGAGCCACAGCGTGGGAATAGCCAAGCCGAGTGCCGCACCGATCTGGCTGCCGGTGGCGGTGGCCAGCGGGTGCGCGCCGGTGAGGTAGCGCTTGGTGAAACTGGCGGCCAAGCCGTAGCACAGCGTGGCTAGCAGACAGGCACCCATGGCCAGCAGTGTGGTGCCGGAGGCACCTGCGCCCGCCACACCGGTGGCACTGAAACCCGACTTGCCCACCACCAACAGCGCCACGCCCACAAACCCAATCAGCAGGCCGAGCATGCGCGAGCCGCTGGGCCGGTCTTTCAGCCAGAGCCAGGCCACCAGCGCGCCCGACAGCGGCACGGTGGCGTTCAGGATGGAGGTGAGGCCCGTGGTGATGTGCATCACTGCAAAGGCAAACAGCGCAAACGGAATGCCAGAGTTGAGCAGGCCCACGAAGAGGATGGGTTTGGCTCGCTGTCGGAAGTCGGCCCAGACGCCTTTGACCAGAAACACCGGCAGCAAAAACAGCGCCGCCAGCGCTACCCGCACACCAGCGGTGGGCAAGGCGCCCAGTTCGGCGGCGCCCAGGCGCATGAACAAAAATGAAGAGCCCCAGAGCGCGGCGAGCAGGAAGAATTCGGCAATCAGGCTGGGTGGCATGTGGAGTGGGTCTATAAAAGACCGCTGTTTCGCTCTCGTTCGAGCAGGGCGGCCTTGCGGTCAAGCCCACCAGCATAGCCGGTGAGCGATCCGTCAGCACCGACCACCCGGTGACAGGGCACAACGATGCTCAAGGGGTTGCGCCCAATGGCCGTGCCCACGGCCCGCACGGCGGCTGGGCGGCCGATCTGGCTGGCCAGTTCGCCGTAGCGCCGGGTCTGACCAACGGGGATGTTGAGCAGGGCCTGCCAGACCGACTGCTGAAAGGGCGTGCCGCCAGAGAGGTCCAGCGGCAGGTCGAAGGCGTTCAAATCGCCAGTCCAATAACGGCCAAGCTGCTGCGCTGCGGCGTGCAGCACCGGGTGGCGGGCATCGGCGTGCCAGCTTTGGACAAGGCTGTCAGCCGGCAGGTGGCGCTGGTTGGTGAACCAGACACCGGCCAGCCCTTGGGCGCTGGCGGCCAGCAAGAGGGGGCCCAGCGGTGAATCCACCGTGGTTTTAACCCAGTGCGGGCTGTGTTTCATGGGGCGTCTTTCAGTGGATCGGTGGTGGCCGGTGCCTGGTAGGTGCCGGCCCAGGCGCGCAGCACCGCGTAGCTGCGCCACGGCTGCCAGGCACTGGCCAGGCGTTTGGCCTGGCGTTGGGTGGCGGCGCCCAGGCGGTGGTTCAGGCCCAGCGCCTGGTGCAGCGCCACATCGCCTGTGGGCCAGGCGTCGGGCCAGCGCAGGGCGCGCAGAGCAATGTATTGCGCTGTCCAAGGACCTATGCCTGGCAGGGCCTGCAAGGTTTGCAGCGTTGACGACAGATCGGCTTGGCCGCCCAGGTCCAGCGAACCGTCGGCCACGGCGCTGGCCATTGCCTGGATGGCGGCTTGACGCTGGCGCACGATGCCCAGTTCGCCCAGCGCCTGGGCATCGGCGCTGGCCAGGGTGTGGGCCGACGGAAACAACCGGTGCAGGCTGGCAAACGGGGTGACAAGGGGTTCACCCCAGCGCTCCACCAGCCGCTGGGCCAGGGTGCGTGCCGCCGCCACAGTGACCTGCTGGCCCAGCACCGCGCGCACGGCAAGCTCAAAGCCGTCGAGCCCGCCCGGCACGCGCAAGCCGTCGCCGGTGGGAAAGTGGGGGTGCAGCACCGCGTTGATGGCCTGCGGGTCGGCGTCCAGGTCCAACAGGGCGCGCACCCGCCAGATCAGGCTGGGCAGCACCGTGTGCAGGCTGTCGCTGACCCGCAGCGCCAGCCGGTTGGCAGCGGGCTCGAATTGCGCCACCAACCAACCGTTGTGCGTTTCACCGTCCACCACCAGCCGCACGGTGCGGTGCAGGCGGAGCGCTTCGGGTTGCACCCATTCCACCCCAGGCAGTTGCCGCTGGGCCAAAAACGTGAGCATGGCGACAGCGTCGTAGGGCGGGCGCCATGACAGGTGCACCGTGGCACCCGCGTGTTCGGCTTCACGGCCGCTGGGCGATGTCTGGCTGCGTCGCATTTGCGTGGGGCTGAGCCCATAGTGG
>JAUXXN010000304.1 GCA_030684755.1 Hydrogenophaga sp. | reverse complement strand
CCGGGTTTGTTGTCACGCGCCCGCCCCCCTCCCAACCTTCCCCCAGGGGGGGAAGGGGTCAGACAGGCTTGCAGTTGCGTTGCTATCGCGCCCGCTGCGGGAACGGACCAAGGGGTGAGCCAGGCTGGCGGCTGTTTTGCTCCCTCCCCCTCTGGGGGAGGGGTGGGGTGGGGGCTCTCCCCAACGGACTTGCTCGCAACGAAAAGGCGTGAAGATAGCAACCGTGTGTTCATGGCAGTCGGATCTCGGTTTCGCGGGCAAACGGCCACTTGCGGTTGACTTCGTTGACCAGGCTGTCCACCTTGCGCAGGCTGGCTTCCACCTCGGCGCGCAGTGCGCCCAGGTCCACCGTGGCTTCGCGGGTGTTGCTGGCAATGCCCTGGGCTTCAACCAGCACCGCGTCCACCCGTTGCAGGCTGCCACGGGCTTCGCCCAGCAGGCCGTTGAGCTGCTGCACGGTGGCTCGCGCGTCGCTCACCAGGCCACCCTGGCCGGGAGCGGCGCCTTCGCCAAACACTTGGCGGTCGGCGTTTTTGACCAGCCCGTCCAGGCGCGCCACCAGGCTGTCGGCACGGGCCAGCAAGGCGTTGCTGCGGTTCAGCGCTTCGCTGATCTTTTTCCCGTCGGCTTCGTTGCCCAGCAGCACACCCAAGGCGCCTTGGGGTCCGTTGAGCTTGCCGGTCAGGCTCTGGAAATTGGTCAGGCTCTGCGCCAGGGCGGCGTCGGACTTGGTCAGGTCGTTGAGGTTGTCCAGCAGGTCTCGGATGGACGCGGTGAGCCTGGGAATTTCGGCCGCTGCGTCGCCACGCAACACGGTGCGTTCTGCGCCGTCTTCCAGGGGCGGATCTTCCAGCACGCCGCTGTAGGCACGTATGCGAACACCGCCGACCAGGCTGCGTTCCATGGTGAAGATGCTGGACGTGCGCAGCCAGCGTGCGTCTTTGCTGGGCACGTCCAGCAAAATGCGGGCGTTGCCATCGTTGCCCAGTTCCACGCGGGCCACGCGGCCAATGGCAAAGCCGGCGAAGGTCATGTCCATGCCCACCACCACGCCCTCGATGTCGTCCGACACCAGCACCAGCCGCTGGGTGCGCTCAAAAGCGCCCCGGGCATACAGCACATACAGCGCCGAGCCCACCACCAGCACCAGCATAAGCATGAGCAGCAGCGCCGCCTTGACCTCCAGGTTTTTCACCGGCGGTGGTGGCTCTTGTGGCTCGGGCTGCACAAGGGGCGGTGCGTCGGTTTCGGGCACGGGTGAAGGTGTGGCGTTCATGGGAGCTCAGTAGTAGTTGCCGACCAGCGAAATGATTTCAATGAGCAGCACAACGGAGAACAGACGGGCGAACTCCGAGATGTCGCTGCGTTGCGCGTACAGACCTTGCGCGTCCTGCTGCGCGCTGCCG
>JAUXXN010000295.1 GCA_030684755.1 Hydrogenophaga sp. | reverse complement strand
CGCTGGCCGCCGGCGGTGGCTTGTTGCTGTTCTTTGGCACCAGCGACCCACCCAACGCCCACGCCCGCGTGACCACGCTGCAATGGCGCGCACTGGCCACGGTGTGGACCGATACCCGGGTGCGCGCCTCGGTGTTGGGCTACTTTGGCCACATGTGGGAGCTGTACACGATGTGGGTGATGGTGCCGCTGGTGTTGGCCACGCGGCTGCAAGGCACGGATCTGTCGTGGGCGGCTTTCTGGGTGCTGAGCGCGGGTGCACTGGGCTGCGCTGGCGGGGGCTGGGTGGCGCTGCGCTGGGGCAGCGCACGTGTGGCCTGCACACAATTGGGCCTCAGCGGGTTGTGCTGTCTGGCCACGCCGTTCGTCATCGGTGCGCCCACGCTGGTGTTTTATGGCTGGCTGGTGCTGTGGGGCATCACCGTGTCGGGCGATTCACCGCAGTTTTCTACCCTGACCGCACGCAACGCGCCACCGCAGGCCGTTGGCAGTGTGCTGACCCTCACCAACAGCATGGGTTTTGCGCTGTCTATCGTGAGCATTTTGCTGTTTGTGTCGCTCTCGCAAACCGTGAGCCTGGGCGCGCTGCTGCCCTGGCTGGCCCTAGGCCCGGCGCTAGGGCTGTGGGCCATGCGGGGGCTGTTGCGCGAAGAGCGACTCACCCCGCGCTGAGCGGCTGAACTATCCGTTAATCAGCCCGAATATGGGCCTAGGTCAGCTTTTGCTGCAACGGGTCGCGATGTGCGTGGACCTTTTCAATCAAGTACTCTTGTTTGAGCCCGCTGTCTGTAACGCTCTGAATAATTCTCAAGTCCGCAATCAGTACATCGCCCTTGCCAAAGCGCTCATCACCGGCATTGATTCGATCAACAAATGCGCGATCCGCGATCTCGGCAAAAAATGCATTCGAGCCGTCGTGAAATCGCCATTTGTTGTCGTCTTTGAAAACCGCCGACTCGATTTGAAGTAGGACATGCTGACGAACGGTGTTGGACACAACGTCGGCTTCACTGGCGGCCATGTCAAACCATACACGCTCATCGCTGGTGACTACCGACTGGGTAGTGCCGTCTTTGCCACAGGCAAAGACATCAACGCCTTCGCGCTCCAGGGGCTTTACCACCCTGGCAAGCGTCTGGCGCACCACTCTTGTTTGATACAGCTTGCCAGCAATCAGATCCACTTCGAAGGTTTCTTTTTGCTCTGCGTCAAGCAGCTCAAAAACGACCTTGCCTCCTACTGTTCGGATGGTGCTGGGCTTGCGCCCACGAAGCCATTTGATAAGGCCAATCACACCGCCGCCGCCAATCAAGCCCAAACCACCCAAGATACCTAGGAGATTGGATGCAGCGGTAGCATCGTCACCATTCAGAAGGCTGACGATTTGTTGGGCCACCGTTTGCACGGCAATGAGATCAACCCCAAACGAACCGCCCTTGAAGTTTCCCTGGACGTTGACGCGCACTTCGTTTGCGTCGGGGTAAGCGGCTTTGTTGGCGTGCTCAAGCAGTTCAGACAGCGCGATCAGGGCTGGCGCCAGCTCGCGAACATCCATCTGATGACTGGCCAGCGCCGGTCCGTCGTACTTGATCGAAAAGTGAAACTTAGCGCTCATGTCTTTCATTTTATGTTCCCTGCGGTTCTTGGTGTATTCAGTTTCCTCTGCCGGGCAGGCGGCAGATTTTTCCCCAACTCATACGGCGGCGTGGCCTCGTATCCATTTTCAAAAAAATTGAGAGATTAAGCGTCGAGGTAACCAAGGCAAATGAACGTGCCCGGGATGCCCCTCTGCGGACGCCTGCTCGTGTTCGCACATGATGGTCAGTGTTTTGAGTGCTGGAGGGCACTTGGCAGCAAGGCGTGCGAATTCAGCTGCCCAGCGAGCGGTGGTTTCGTAATCAAGACGTCCGACAGGCACGCCTTCAATATCTCCTGCCAGTTTTGCGGCTTGTTCGCTTAGCTCTTTGTGGAGTTGCTTGCGGTCGCCATATCCGAATATCAGCGCCATGAGGCCTGTCACTGTGATGGCTGCAGCAAGCCAGGGCGCAGCCTCCGGGAAATACTCGCTTAACTGCCCACCAAAGAGAGACGCACCCAATGCCACTGTCACAGACTTGGTGAGCTTGTCCATCAGGTCAAAGAATCTTTGCCGACGGCGGTGGTATCGAACTTGGACCCAGGCCCGGTTCAGGACCATGCAGCGCTGGCTCCAGATCGCGTCGTCGCGAGCAGTGGCGGTGGCGGTGGCGGTGCGGGCGGTGCTTTTGATGTGTTTGACATGATGGCTCCCTTAAAAACTGTTGACGAATAGCCAATTCAACCACATGAGGGAATGTGTGGCACAAGCTGAACAACCCATTACTCCGCCTTGGCCTGGGCTACCGTCGCTACCGCCTTGGCCGACGTGCCGCACGCAAAGCAGTAACGCGCAAACGCGTTTTTGCGCGTGCTGCAATGGCCGCAGTGGTCAAACAGGCACAGGCCGCAGTGCGGGCAAAAGTCGGTTTTGCCGTCTTTCATGTCCACCGTGCGTTCGCAGCCGGGGCAAATGTTCTTGGTCATGCGGGCTTGGGCTTGGTCGTAGTCCATCTCGCGCTGGCGCGTCTGGGCGGGTTGGGCCTCGGCAATTTTTTGGCGTTCTAGGTAGCGCTGTAGCGCCTGGATGGCGTAGCGCCCGCCGATGACGGTGAGCACGATGCCGACGATGTAGCGCACATAGCCGCCGTAGCTGGGCAGATAGGGCACCAGCTCCACAAAGAAAGCAAACAGCGCAAAGAAGATAAAGCCCCAGACGAAGGGCCACGACGCGCCGTTGCGGTGTTTTTTGAACAAATAACCAGCCAGCACCAGCAAGGGCAGCGTGAGGGCCAGCCGGTAACCGAACACACGCAATTCTTGCGCACGCTGCGCCTGCACAAAGGCACCGCGCGCTTCGTTCTGCAGGCTTTGCAGTTCGGCCTGCGCACGGTCTTGCGCCTGCCGCGCGTTCAGCGCTGCCTGCTGCTGCAACTCTACCGCTGAGAATGCGGTGCGTTCGGCTTGGCGCAGCCCATCAAGCTCGCGGGTGCGCTTGAGCACCTCGTCGTCTTGCTCCGAACGCTGCGTCACGCTGCGTGTGGCCAGCCAGTTGTCGAAGGTTTCGCGTGCGGCGCGGTTGTCGGCCCGCGCCGTCTGCAGCTTGAGTTGTGCCTGATCCAGCTCGGCCTGGGCCGCTTCGGCACTGCGCTCGGCGGCCTGGATGGTCGCCTTGAGCGCGGGCGTGCGCGCCGGGTCCATGAAATCTTCCAGCGAGCGGGTCTGCTCCACCCGGGGCAGGTCGCCCACGATGGTGCTGCCCAGCCCGGTTAGGAACCACGCGAACAGAAACGCCACCAGCCACAGGCCACGGTGGAACCATTTTTCAGACAGACGCAGGGTTTTGCTCATGTTGTTTCCTTGCAAGACAAAGGGATCGAAGCCATTGTGAGCCCGCTCACAGCGCCAGCCGTTGCGCAGGCCCGCCCAAGCCGGTGCGCTCCAGCCAATCGAGCACCGAGTCCACCGTCACCGTTTCAATGCGGTCAGAAAACCGCTTGCTGTTGGGGTGGTCGTCAAAGCGGATATGGGCCGATGTCGCACTGGCACCCAGCCGGGTGAATGCGCCCAGGCGCAGCGTGGTGGGCTGGTAGGCCTTGAAACCGAGCCAGGCTTGGGCCTGCGCCCGGGTGGCTATGCCGGGCTCGGCGGCCATGGCCAGGGTTTCCAGCGCCCACTGGTTGGACTGCTGGTAACGCGTTCCCCAGGCATAAGACACCATGTTGTAGGCGCGCTCGTGCAGGCGCAGGCTGCGCACCGGGTCGGTCAGCAGCGCCAGCAGCGGCGCCTGCAGCGCGGGCGCGGGCACCGACCACACCGCTTCCTGGCGCCACAGGTCGTCCAGGAAAAACTCGCCCAGGCCCTGGCGGTAGAGAGCGCCCACACCGGTGCCACAGGCGTTGAGCTTGTGCAACACCCGCCACGGGCCAGCGTCGGTCTTGTAGGCCCAGCCCAGGTGCGAATAGCGCAACTGGTATGGGCTCAGGTCTTGCCCGGCCCGGCCCAGCACCACCACACGCGCACCACTGCGGGCGAATTCGGCGTCCAGCGCCTGAGCCGTCTGCTGCGCCAGCGCCAGTCCTTGGGTCAGTGACTGCATCGTCAAAGGCCGCTGTTCACAGGAACGCCCGGCGTGCGCGGCGGGCGCCAGCCACAGCGCTGCTGTCAAGGCCACGGCGGCGGTTCGGATGGAAAACGGAAGCTTCATGGCGATCTCCTGGCGTCAATCGGTGATGCGCTCGTTGTGCAGCAGCGCGCGGCCCAGCTCGTTCGGAATGAAGCAGAGCACCTCACCCGCCACCGAGAGCAGCACGCCGGTGCCGATCACGCTCACCGCCACCACCGTGCCCACACCCGCCGCCACCGCCGAGGCCGCGCGTCCGCTCAGCGCCACACTGGCCCGCGCACCGTCAGACGCCCGCTCCAGCAACAGCACCGTGCCGCGCGCCAAAACCTCCACCGCTTTCACCACCAGCACCGAGCCGCCCAACGACAGCGCCACCGGCAGCGCGCTCGCAGCCACAACCCCCGCCGCTGCACTGCCCGCCACCCCCACCACCGACGCCACCGGCAAGGCCGACAGCACCAGCGAAGCCTCGCTCTGCGCCCGCGCCGGGCTCGCCGCCAGGGTCAGCGCCAGGCTGACCGCCAGGCAGGTGTGGGTCCAGAAAGTCCGTGTCATGTCATCGCTCCTGAAAGAAATCGGTTCAAAAATGAATGCCTGATCGCATCAACCCTGCGATGGGGTGGCCGCACGCTCGGCCAGCGCCTGCTGGCGGCCCGCCAGCAAGGCGTCGGCCAGATCGGCTTCGTGGCGGTCGCGCAGCGTTTTGGCCAGGGTGAACGCCGATGTGACCAAATACAACCAGCTCACGCCCAGATAGGCCTTGTAGGTCTGGTCCACTTGCATGCGCAGCAGACCCCAGAGCGTCAAGCCCATGGCCACCGCGAAACTGCCCCACACCACCGCGCGCCACATCGGCGTCTCGGCCTCCCCCGCCAAGCGGGCCTTCTGCGTGTCGCGCACCGCTTTGGACAACACGAACACCGTGGACAGGCAAAACACATAACCCATCACCATGAACGCCCGGTCCAGCGCCTGCCCCGGCAGGTAGGCCAGGCCGGTGGCGCAGAGAAACACCGCAAGGCCGAAAGACACCCACACCTGGAGCTGCCAGGCACGGGTGTCGCGCATCACGCCAAGGGGGAAACGGGAACTGTGGGCCATGTGAAACCTCGTGAACTTGTTGAACATGGACGCAATGTTCGTGGCCAGCACCGTGAAAAGACAGCAAAAATATGATCTATATACGCAAATAAATACTTCAGGTATCGATTTTTAATACCAATTACCGCCCCCACCTGACAACAGCCCACCGACCTGCTCAGGTCCCCCGTTCACCGCCAGCCGCCGGGTGCTGCGCCGCAAGGGCCACAACGCAGCTTCTGGAATCTGCATCGAAACCCTGCGGCCACTAAAACGGCTGCATATACCACCCCGGGTTGTGTCAACATGGTGCTTACACATTGTTTCAGGGTAATCTGATGACACAACATTCGCCACACACGCACGATCCAGTCCGCGTCTCGCGCCGCCACTGGTGCGGACTCGGTCTGGCAACCAGCCTCGGTTGGGCTTGGCCCACCGCCGTGCAGGCGCAGAGCAGCAAAATGCTGCGCATTGGCGTCACCAAAATCGTCTCGCACGCGGCGCTGGACGCCGACGAAAAAGGCTTTGAAATGGGCCTGGCCAATGCCGGTTTCAAAGAAGGCGTGAACGTCACCTACCTGCGCCGCAACGCCGAAGGCGACATGGCCCGCGCCGAGGCCATTGCCCGCGAACTGGTGCAGGCCAAAGTCGATCTGATCCACACCATTGCCACGCCCACCTCGCAGGCGGTGATGCGCACCGGTAGCCGCATTCCCATGGTGTTCTCATCGGTCACCGACCCGGTGCGCGCCGGGCTGGTGCCACCGAACAGCGCACCTGGCCAGAAAACCGGCACCCACGTCACCGGCCTGAGCGACCTGTGGCCCGTGCAGTTGCAAATGGAAACCTACGCCAAAGCCGTGCCCCAAGCCAAGGTGTGGGGCACCATTTACAACCCGCAAGAAAGCAACTCGCTCACCCACGTGCAGGCCATGCGGGAGACCGCCAAGCGCTTGGGCCTGACCCTGATCGAAGCCACTGTGGGCAACAGCGCCGAGGTGGGGCGGGTGGCAGCCCAACTGGCCGAGAGGGTGCAAGCCATCACCATCACCTCCGACAACACCACCGTGGCCGCGCTCGAAGCCATCGCCCGCGTTTGCGACGAACGCAAGATTGCCCTGTTTGCTGGCGACATCGACAGCGTTGCGCGCGGTGCGGTCATGGCCTACGGACTCGACTACTTTCTGGTGGGCTACTCCGCAGGTCGCAAAGCCGCGCTGGTGCTTAAAGGCATTCCCCCTGGCGATGTGCCCTGGGGTCCGGTCGAAAAGTTCAGCCTGCTGATCAACCTGCGGGCCGCGCGGGCCCAAGGCGTCACCCTGCCTGCCGAACTGCTGGCCAAGGCCGACAAGATCATCAACTGACGCTCCACCCCTCCTCTGGTCCATTGCGGGCCCGCACGCCATGCGCTTTATAAGCAGTATCCATGTGGCCATCGGCTTGTTGTTGCTGGCTTTTGCGGGCGGCTTTTACACCGACTTCAAAGCCGAACAGCGCCACAACCAGTCTGTGCGCATCCAGCTGGGGTTGGAGCGCATGCTCCGACTCAACCAAGGGCTCACCAATGCCGTGGCCACGGCCGTGCTGGAAAAGAACAGCCTGCGCGCGGCCAGCTACCCCTCGTTGCTGGCCGAGCTGGAGGCCACCATGCGAGAAATGATGGATCAGACCCAGTCCATGGTGCTGGCCAGCGATGTGCAAGCCCTGAACGAGGAGCAGCGGGCTTTGCGAGCGGTGGAAACGGCGGTGTTTGAACTCATGCGGCAAGACCGCTGGTCCGAGGCCTTTCAAACGCTGTTGGCCAATGACTACGGCATGGCGCTCAAACTCTACGAAATCAACAGCGAATCGGCGGTGGGAGCACTGACCATTGAGCTGACCAACACCGACCGCGAGCACAAGCAAATGCGCCTGCTCACCCTGGCACTGCGGTTGGCTGCGGTGCTGCTGTTGCTGTGGACCGGCTGGCGCTACTCCAAACGCTTGCAGGCCGAGTTGACCGAGCAGTCGCGGCTGCGCGCGGCCCTGGCCTTGTCCAACACCGAACTGGAGAACAAGGTGCAACAGCGCACCCAGGCGCTGAAGGCGGTGAACCACCAGCTGGAAATCCTGAGCGTCACCGATGGTCTGACCCAACTGGCCAACCGCCGCCGCTTCGATGTGGTGTGGGCCGAAGAGTGGCAACGCGCCTTGCGCCAGACATCGCCGTTGGCGGTCATCATGCTCGACGTGGACCATTTCAAAGCCTACAACGACCATTACGGACACCAGCAAGGCGACGAATGCCTGCGCCGGGTGGGCGAAGTGCTGCGGGCCACGGTGCGCCGGGCCGGTGAACTTGTGGCCCGCTACGGCGGGGAAGAATTTGTGGTGGTGATGCCGGGGCCAGCGTGCTCCAGACCCTGGCCATGGCCGAGGCCATACGCGCCAACATCGAGGCCATGGGTATGGAGCACAACCATTCACCCGTGGCCAAGGTGGTCACGGTCAGCCTGGGCGTGGCGGTGAAAATTCCCACCAACCGGGACGAACGCAACAGCCAAATGCAGGCCGCAGATGCGGCCCTGTACCAAGCCAAAAACCAAGGACGCAACCGGGTGGTGCTGTCCGATAGAGATGCAGGCAACGGCCTCCCGCTCAAACACAACGCCACCGACGAGCCAGGCACCACCGTGGCCAATGCATAGCCGCCATGGCTGGGGGCACATGCAACCACCCCCATGTGGTTTCTCGGCGCGGGTTCACCGCCAAGACAGCCCAATCCTGCGGTAGGGCTGGGCTAAACTGCCTCGGCTTCAACCCTTCTGATTGCCCTTCGATGGCCGACAACTACGACGACTATTCCAAAGAACAACTCGTGCGCCTGCTGCGCGAACGGGACCGCAGGCCCCATTTTGGTTTGGTCTGGGAGCGTGACGAAATTGACCATGATCTGTCGATCAAAATGGGCGCCGCTTCATTCTGGTGTCCAGCACCGAGGCCACAGCAGACGCACCCGACAAAAATTTGTGCCGTGACGTGTGCGCCGAACGGGTGCGGCGCGTGGTGACCGGCTACACCACCAAAAAGGGTGAAGCGACCGCCGGGCTGGGCGGTGGTTTTGCCTACCTGCGGTGTCGGCGCATTCCGGCGGCCACGGTGTTTCGCGGCATCCAGCACGCGCAAATATGGACAGCGCTGCAACTGATTCACGACATGGCCCTGTCACCCTATCAGGCCGCATGGCCCATGCAAACGGCACAAGGCAAACGCACTTTGGTGGTCTATTTACCCAAGGTGTCTGAAGCCATGCTGGAGGCACTGCAAACAGCCATCCATGGCGCTGGGCAGGCCGTGGTGTATTCCTGGCAACCGGCCTTGCTGGCGCAGCGCATGACCGATCCGCGTGTGTCGTTCGAGCCGATTCCGGCGTTTTTGGTGAACCGCTTTGGTGCCCGCGCTGGCGGAAAGTTGGCGGGAAGCCTGGACATTTAAAAGGAGGTGCGTCATGCCCGAAATTTCTCGCTTTTTTGGCATCGTGATTTACATGAACTGGCGTGAACACCCGCCCATGCACTTTCATGCCGTGTACGGTGAACACGAGGCACTGATTACGCTGGATGGCAAGGTTTATGCCGGCGATCTGCCACGGCGCGCCTTGTCCTTGGTACGCGAATGGCTGGCTCTGCACCGCGACGAACTGGCGGCAGATTGGGAACTGGCCTTGGCCAAAAAACCTCTGAATCCCATTGAACCTTTGGAGTAAACACCATGATTTTGCACACCACCGAAGTGACCCCTCTCCCCGGCTACCGCTTGTCCCTGCGCTTTAACAATGGCGAGGCTGGTGTGGTTGATTTGTCCAACGAGTTGGAGGGCGAGGTGTTTGAGGCGCTGCGCGCGCCAGAATTGTTTTCAACAGCTTATCAGCATCCGGTCATGCGCACGGTGGCTTGGCAAAACGGTGCTGATTTGGCGCCTGAGTTTTTGCTGGAATTGATGCACGCCAGCGCTGGCGCTGGGCATTGTGATGCCCAGCGGTGACCGCTATTTTCCCGACTTCGCCATCAAGGTCGCAGGGCGCACGGCGGGCGGTGGCCTGATATTGGTCGAGACCAAGGGCAATCACATCCTCAACGGTGACAACACCATCGACAAAGTGCTGGCTAGACACAAGTTGTATGGCGTGCCCCTGATGCTGGTGCAAGACGCTGGTGGACGATTCATGACCGTCAAACACTTCCCAAGCACGGGAAGAAATGAGGAAGACCAGATTTTTCGGGTTGAGAATTTGCCGGGTTATTGACCCGGTTGAAACGCCCAGTGATGTCTTGCTTCGTCTGCCGCCAAACAGGGTTTGCAAAAACTGCCATGGCGCTGTTGCCCGGCCTTGCCGGGTGTGCGTAAGGGCTGCGGCTTGCGTACACCCTGAAGCACCCGTTCTGCGCCAGCGCAAAACCGCCTCCCGCCCCACGCGGGATAATCCCCCCTTCCCTTCGACGACCGCAACCGGATACCCCCATGAGCTTCGCCCCCTTGCAGAACGACACCTTTTTGCGCGCTTGCTTGCGCCAGGCCACCGACTACACGCCCGTGTGGCTGATGCGCCAGGCCGGGCGATACCTGCCCGAATACCGCGCCACGCGGGCACAAGCGGGCAGTTTCATGGGGCTAGCGACCAACGTGGACTACGCCACCGAGGTGACGCTGCAACCGCTGGAGCGCTACGCGCTGGACGCGGCGATTTTGTTTTCGGACATTTTGACGGTGCCCGACGCGATGGGCCTGGGCCTGTCTTTTGCGCTGGGCGAAGGCCCGAAGTTTCAGAAAACGGTGCGCACCGAAGCCGACGTGGACGCGCTGGCTGTGCCCGATATGGAGAAGCTGCGCTACGTGTTTGACGCGGTGACCAGCATCCGTAAGGCCTTGAATGGCCGGGTGCCGCTGATTGGTTTTTCGGGCAGCCCCTGGACGCTGGCTTGCTACATGGTGGAGGGCGGCGGCTCGGACGACTACCGCGCGGTGAAAACACTGATGTACAGCCGCCCGGACCTGATGCACCGCATTTTGGCCATCAACGCAGACGCGGTGGCCACGTACCTGAACGCGCAACTTGACGCCGGCGCGCAGGCGGTGATGGTGTTTGACAGCTGGGGCGGCGTGCTGGCCGACGGCAAGTTCCAGCAGTTCAGCTTGACTTACACCAAGCGGGTGTTGGCGCAACTGAAGCGCGAAAAAGACGGCGTGACGATTCCGCGCATTGTGTTCACCAAGGGCGGCGGCCTGTGGCTGGACGAGATGAAGGACTTGGACTGCAACGCGCTGGGCTTGGACTGGACGGTGAACCTGGCCAAAGCCCGCGCCTTGGTGGGCGAAGGCCCGAACGGCAAGGCCTTGCAGGGCAACATCGACCCCAACGTGTTGTTTGCCCAACCCGCGCAGATTGACGCCGAAGTGGCCGCCGTGCTGGAGAGCTTTGGCAAGCCCCACCAAGGCCCGGGCGTTGGTGCTACGCATATTTTCAACCTGGGCCATGGCATCAGCCAGTTCACACCGCCCGAGCATGTGTCGGCCCTAGTGGATGCTGTGCACAACCATTCCAAACGCTTGCGCGCGCAGGGCTGAAACCGCCCGACTGGCCCCAGCCACAGCAAGCTGGGCCAGCCTGCAACAGCGACCGAGCAACTCTTAACACAAAAATTTGCAAATCCTGGGCTTGACAAACCCCACTTATGCACAAAACTTTGCCAGCGGGGCGCCCAGCCAAGCTGTTTCAGCAAAGGCTTTGCTGAAAGACAGAGCAACACCCTAAGTGGTTGATTTATATAGGATTTGTTTTTTTGCCCTTAAAAAAGGCAGTTTAAGCAAGCCCTTGATTTGTAAGGGCTCCCGGGGTGCAAACACAAGCTATCAACAAAGTTATCCACAGATTTTCTGGATATGTCGGGATGCACTGTCAAATCAATGACTTACAGCGCTTTCTGCACGTCAACCTGAAGATGGACCGGGTTGGATACCAAACAGCGCAAAGCACAGCAGGCCCAAGTCGGCAACGCTGTTTTCATGTGCAAAGCCCCGCAACCGTGTGGGTCCGTAGCACAGAACGCAACGGTCGGACTTGAGGGGTCACACTTATACACAAAATTCTTGATCCGCCCCAGCCGCTTTCGCTCCGCCAGCAACCGAACAGGCCATGGTCATGAAGTTGTGTAAGCTATTGATTTATATAGACTTTGCTTTTTTGCCCGTTATTCAGGCAGTTTAAGCAAGCCCTTGATTCGTAAGGCCTTCAGAGGCTCCAACACAATCTATCAACAAAGTTATCCACAGAATTTCTGGATATGTCTGGATCCCCTGTCAAATCAACGACTTGCATCGTTCTTTGACAGTTCGACCGAAGAAGACCCGCTCAACATGACTTTTTGGCCCAATGTGGTGGTGGCCACCCCGGCCCACAGCGGTGTGGGTGCGAGCCTCAGTTACCGAAGTGAGCTGTTGCTTGCGCCGGGTACGTTGGTGCGCGTGCCGCTGGGCAAGCGCGAGGTGTTGGGCGTGGTGTGGGAATGCGCCACCGAGCCGCCCGAGGGCTTGACCGAAGCGCAAACCAAGGACGTGGCCAGTGTGCTGGACGTGCCGCCGCTGAACGCGCGCTGGCGCCAGTTGGTGAAGTTTGCCGCGCAGTATTACCAGCGCAGCCTGGGCGAGGTGGCCCTGGCCGCGCTGCCGCCGCAGCTGCGCGAGCTGAGCAACGAACAACTGGCGCGGCGCTTGAAACGGCAGGCCAAGGCCGCCCAGGCCGTCAAAACCACCGCACCAACCACCGCAGCAACCCACACCCCAAACCAGAACCCAACCACCTCCGCGCCAGCCCAGGCCGCCAGCGACGGCCACGATTTGAGCGATGAACAGCGCCAGGCGCTGGCCGCCCTGCACCACGCGCAGGCACCGGTGTTGCTGTTTGGC
>JAUXXN010000422.1 GCA_030684755.1 Hydrogenophaga sp. | reverse complement strand
TGCGCGTGCCCGCGCGCTACCTGCTGGCGCAAGAGGGCGCCGGTTTCCGCATCATCATGGGCAACTTCAACGGCGAGCGCCTGGCCCTCGCCGCCATGGCGCTGGGTTTTGCCCAGGCGTGTTACGACGAAGCCCTGGCCTGGGCCCGCCAGCGCCACACCTTCGGTGCCGCCCTTGTCGAACGCCAGGCGGTACGCCACAAGTTCATGGACATGCAAATGCGCATCGCCAGCACCCAGGCCTGGGTGGACGCGCTGGGCGCCCGCGCCGAAGCTGGTGACCAGGGAGCGGAATGGGTAGCGCAGGTCTGCCTGCTCAAAAACCACGCCACCCAGACCATGCAGTTTTGCGCCGACGCCGCCGTGCAACTGCTCGGCGGCATGGGCTACATGCACGGCACCATGAGCGAACGCATTTACCGAGAGGTCAAGGTCATGATGATCGGCGGCGGCGCCGAAGACATCATGAAAGAACTCGCTGCGCGCCAGCTGGGCGTCTGAAAGCAACAAAGCCCCGCTCAAGGGAGCGGGGCTTTGTGTGGGTTGGCGTTGTCTGGTGTGGCCCCAGCAGCGAATCAGCGTGCTGCGTTGGCTTGTCCAGCGGTTTGTGTGTTGAAGGTGCGGCTGGTGGGGTAGGCGCCCGGGTTCAGGTCTTTCAGTCTCTCGCCGGTTTCGCCATGGGCCACCATGTTGCCCGTGCGGATCGCCTCGTCCAGTTCAGCGCGAACCTCGGCGCGGCTTTTGCCCGCTTGATGGATGGGGCTGGCGTAGCGCTCTGGGTAGACTTGGTTCAGCAGGAGCCCCGACTCGTCGGGCGCCGGCATGTTGCCGGTGCGGACCGCTTCCGCCAGCTCGGCCTTCACTTGTTCGCGGGTTTTGGGGCC
Source organism: Hydrogenophaga sp. (assembly GCA_030684755.1). Taxonomy (GTDB): domain Bacteria; phylum Pseudomonadota; class Gammaproteobacteria; order Burkholderiales; family Burkholderiaceae_C; genus Hydrogenophaga. The sequence continues at coordinate 2,630 of JAUXXN010000422.1, read as the reverse complement.
GTCGGCGGCAAACACCTGGGTGGCGGACAGGGCGATCAGGGCGGCGGCGATGGCGGTAACGTGCTTGCGGTTCATGGTGAAACTCCTTGTGGGCGTTGAGATTGGGGGCCGAATCCGGATAGGCCGGTTCGACAGGAAAGCTGTTGCGCCTTCCATGGAGATGAATTCTCGACACCCAAACCCACGGTTTTCGAACAGCTAGATTACAAATTTGTCATCCATACAAACCCTGAGATGTGCGACCATGCAGCCCCGATAGATTCACTCCCATGAGCCCAGCGATGCGCGTCCTTGTCGTCGAAGACGAACCCAAACTGGTCCAGTACCTGCACCAGGGCCTGACCGAAAACGGCTACGTTGTCGACGTGGCGCGCGACGGCATCGAAGGCCGCCGCCTCGCCACCGGCGGGCAATACGACCTGATGTTGCTCGACGTGATGTTGCCCGGCGTGGACGGTTACGGCGTGCTGTCTGCCCTGCGCGCCCAGGACGGCAAGACGCCCGTGCTGATGCTCACCGCACGCGACAAGATCGAAGACCGCGTTCGGGGCCTCGAAGGCGGTGCAGACGACTACCTGGTCAAACCCTTCGCCTTCTCCGAACTGCTCGCCCGCATGGGCGCGCTGCTGCGCCGCGGCGCCTTTGCCAGCCCGCAGGCCGCCACCGTGCTGCGCCTGTCCGACCTGGAGGTGGATCTTGTGTCGCGCCGCTGCACGCGCGGCCAGCAGCGGCTGGACCTCACCGCCAAAGAATTCAACCTGCTGGCGCTGTTGACCCGCCGTCGCGGGCAAATCCTGTCCCGAACCACGTTGGCCGAACAGGTCTGGGACATGCATTTCGACTCCGACACGAACGTCGTGGAAGTGGCCGTACGCCGCCTGCGCGCCAAGCTCGACGACCCCTTTCCCACCCGCCTGCTGCACACCGTGCGCGGCATGGGCTATGTGCTGGAAGAACGCACGCCATGAATTCTCCCAACCCGCCCAACTCGCCGTGCCTGCCCTGTGGGCCCTCCATCGCGCAACGCCTCTCGCGCGCCATGGTCCTGCTCATGCTGGTGGGCCTGGGTGTGCTCAGCGTGGCCAAATACTCGGTCATTGCCATGCGCATGGATGTGGACCAGCAAGCCTCGCTGCAGGAAAAAAGCCAATACCTGGCCCAAGCCATTGGCATCGCCTGCGAAAGTGGCGAGCCTGGCCTGTTGCAGCGCATGACCCTGTTCGACCCCGTGCGCTCGTCCACCCGCATGCAGGTGTCGCGTGGCGACGGCAGCATGCTGTTTCGCGACGACATGGCCCCGTTCGCCCACAGCCGCAGCACCACGTTCGACGTGCCGACCGAACGCATGGTGGGCGGCAAAGTCAGCGTGGTGTTGGAACTGGACACCACCCACGACCACCGCATCCTGCGCGAGGCCGCCATCACCCTGCTCATGACCACCCTGTTTGGTGCGGCAGCGGCGGGCTTCGCCATCCAGTGGCTGGTGCGCCGCGAACTGCGCCCCCTGCTGTCATTGACCCGGCAGATGGACGCCATTTCGCCGCAGCGGCTGGACCAGCGCTTGGTCGTGGAACGCACCTCCAAAGAACTTGATCCCTGGGTGGCGCAGTTCAACGCCCTCATGGACCGGCTGCAAAGCGCTTACCAGCAGCTGGAGGCCTTCAACGCCGACGTGGCCCACGAACTGCGCACCCCGCTCACCGCCCTGATTGGCCAGACCGAGGTCGCCCTGTCGCGCGAACGCAGCACCGACTCGCTGTGCGATACGCTGGCTTCCAACCTGGAAGAAATGCAGCGCCTTTCGGCCATCGTCAACGACATGCTGTTTCTCTCGCAGGCCGACCGGGGCGCCGTGGCCCGGCGCAATGCGCCGGTCAGCCTGGCCGAGCTGGCGCACCAAGTGGCTGAATTCCACGAAGGCGTGCTTGACGAAGCCGGGCTGCAGCTCACGGTCGAGGGCGACGCCCGTGTCTCGGTGGACGCGCCGTTGGTCAAACGGGCCATTTCCAACCTGATGGGCAACGCCTCGCGCTTTGCCGAACCCGGCTCCACCGTGCAGGTGAAAATCCAGCCCGATGCCAGCGCCGCTGGGCAAGGTGTGCGGGTGGTGGTGGAAAACCGGGGTGCGGTCATTGAGCCCCAGCACCTGCCGCACCTGTTCGACCGGTTTTTCCGGGCCGAAGCCTCGCGCGTCTGCTCCGGTGAAACCCACCATGGTTTGGGCCTGGCCATCGTCGCGGCCATTGCGCGCATGCATGCGGGCAGCACCTTTGCGCACTCACAAGACCAAGTCACCCAGATCGGCTTCACCCTCGGTCCGCTGCGGGCTTGATCGGCCACAATAGCCCGATGCGCACCCAAACCCCGATTCCCACCGAATTCGAGCCTGAATTCGTCGCTGGCCTGAAAGCCATTTTTGAAGAAAAAATCGTCTTCAACCAAGTGCTCGGCCTCAAGATCACCAGCGTGTTGCCCGAACGCGTTACCGCCCGCATCGACATGAAACCCGAGTTGGTGGGCCACTACAGCTACAACCGCATCCACGGCGGCGTCATCAGCGCCGGGCTCGACGCCATGGGCGGCCTCGCCTGCATGGCCGCCATTGGCGCGCGCCACATGGACGAAGCGCC
>JAUXXN010000283.1 GCA_030684755.1 Hydrogenophaga sp. | reverse complement strand
CCCAAAGACGGCGGGAAATACAGCCTGTATGCGGCCATCATCGTCAAGCGTGTGGACGCTCAAACCCGCAGCAAGACCAGCCTGAACGATTTGCTGCGTGACTGAGCCACAAGCACGGCGGCTTGAGCCAGCACCGGTTTTACAAAAGATTTTGAAAGATCTGGCATGAACAGCGGAACGATGGAACGCATCCTGCGCCTGATGACCAAAAAAATGGCCTCAGACGTGTTCCTGTCGGCGCACGCACCCGCCATGATCAAGATCAACGGGGTGACGATGCCGGTCAACAGCCAGGTGCTGCCGCCCGACGCACCCCGCAGTCTGCTGGCAGAAATCTTGCCGCCCACGCGCATGGAAGAGTTGCTGGACACAGGAGAACTCAACATGGCGATACCGCTGGAGGGCGCTGGCAACTTCCGCGTCAGCGCCTTTCGCCAGCGTGGCAACTACGCGGCGGTGATCCGTTTTGTGCCAGATGCGGTCCCCTCGCTGGAGTCGCTCAATGTGCCGCCCATTCTGGGTGACCTGGTGATGGAAAAGCGTGGTCTGGTGCTGATGGTGGGCGCCACCGGTGCGGGCAAAACCACCACGCTGGCGGCCATGATCGACTACCGCAATGAGCGCGCTACCGGCCACATACTCACCATCGAAGACCCGATCGAATTCGTCTACCGCAACAAGAAGTCGGTGGTCAATCAGCGTGAAATAGGTACCGACACGGCCTCGTTGCAGATTGGCCTGAAAAACGCTCTGCGCCAGGCGCCCGATGTGATTTTGATCGGTGAAATCCGTGACCGCGAAACCATGTCAGCGGCTATTGCGTATGCTCAATCGGGACATTTGTGTCTGGCTACCCTGCATGCCAACAACAGCTACCACGCACTCAACCGCATTTTGAGTTTTTACCCGGTGGAGGTGCGCCCCACCATGCTGGGTGACTTGTCTTCGGCCCTGCGTGCCATTCTTTCGCAGCGGCTTATCCGCACTGAAACCGGCGGGCGTGTACCGGCCGTTGAAGTCATGCTCAACACCGTGTTGATTGCCGACTTGATTCAAAAAGCCGATTTCTCTGGGGTGCGTGAAGCCATGGAAAAGTCCATGGCCGAGGGCTCACAGAGCTTCGAGCAAGACCTGTCCCGGCTCATCATCGACGGACTGGTGTCGCGCAAAGAAGGGCTGGCCCAAGCCGATTCCCCGAGCAACCTCATGTGGCGCTTGCAAAACGACTTCCACGCTTCGAAATCGAACCAAACGGCGACACCGTCCGATGACGACCAAGGCGACAACGCCACCTTCACCGAGTTCACGCTCGACGTTAAATTTTGAGTCCATGAACGCCACCCTGCGCCTGACCGAAGAACTGATTGCCCGCCCGTCTGTCACTCCGCTCGACGAAGGCTGCCAAGCGCTGATCGGCGCGCGCCTGTCGGCCTTGGGCTTTGTCTGCGAAACCATCGAAAGCGGCCCCGCCGACTTCCGAGTCACCAACCTGTGGGCGCGCTTGGGCCAAGGCCAACAGCCCACGCTGATCTTTGCGGGCCACACCGATGTGGTGCCCACAGGCCCGGCCAGCGCCTGGGCCAGCGACCCGTTTGTGCCCACGCACCGCGACGGCAAACTATTTGGCCGTGGTGCCAGCGACATGAAAGCCTCGCTCGCTGCCATGGTGGTGGCCTGTGAAGAATTCGTGGCGGCGAACCCGAGCCCAGCCATAGACATCGCCTTTTTGCTTACCAGCGACGAAGAAGGCCCTGCCCTGGACGGCACCGTGGTGGTATGCCGCGAACTGCAACACCGGGGCGAGCGCATGGACTGGTGCATTGTGGGTGAACCCACTTCGGTAGAACGCACCGGCGACATGATCAAAAACGGCCGACGCGGCACCCTGAGCGGCAAGCTCACCGTGAAGGGCATTCAAGGCCATATCGCCTACCCGCACTTGGCAAAAAACCCGATTCATCTCGCCGCGCCGGTGCTGGCCGAGTTGGCCGCCACCGCTTGGGACTCGGGCAATGCTTTTTTTCCGCCCACCAGCTGGCAAATCAGCAACATCCACGGCGGTACGGGCGCCAGCAACGTGATTCCCGGCACCGTGGTGGTCGACTTCAATTTTCGCTTTTCCACCGAATCCACGCCCGAGGGTTTGCAGCAACGTGTGGTGGACAGCCTGGCGCGCCACGGCCTGCAACCCGGCGCCGACTTTGATCTGGCCTGGACCCTGGGTGGCCTTCCCTTCCTCACCACACCCGGCCCCTTGGTAGACGCGGTGCGCGCGGCCATCTACACCGAAACCGGTCTGGACACCCAACTCTCCACCACCGGCGGCACCAGCGATGGCCGCTTCATTGCCCAGGTCTGCCTGCAGGTGATTGAACTCGGCCCGCCCAACGCCACCATCCACAAAATCGACGAATGCGTGGCCGTGGCCGACGTTGAGCCGCTGAAAAATATCTACCGCCGTACTCTATACAACTTGAACAGCCTGGCCCAGTCGGACCGCTGAACGCTCCCATCGGAACCCCTTTGAAACTGCACGAACTTCTGGTCGAGGCTGTGACCCACCTCGACGCCGCGCGACTGGCCTACGGCCACGGCACCAACAACGCCCAAGACGAAGCCGCCTGGCTGGTGCTGTGGCAACTCGGCCTGCCGCTGGACAGCGACCTGGACACCCTGGCTGAACAGCCCGTTGCGCCCGAGCAGCAAACTGCTGTGCGTGCGCTCGTGCAGCGCCGCATCGACACCCGCGAACCCGCCGCCTACCTCACGCAAGAGGCTTGGTTGCAAGGCGTGCCGTTTTACGTGGACCGCCGCGCCATCGTACCGCGCAGTTTCATTGCCGAGCTCATCGCCGAAGGCAGTATCGACCACTGGCTGAGCGAAAACACCCGCACCGTGCTGGACCTGTGCACGGGCAACGGCAGCTTGGCGGTGCTGGCTGCCCTGGCATGGCCCGATGTGCAGGTGACCGGTGCGGACATTTCCACCGACGCGCTGGCCGTGGCCCGTATCAACGTGGACCAGCATGGCCTGCAAGACCGCATCGACCTCACCGAATCGGACGGCCTAGCCGCCTGCCCCGGCCCTTGGGACTTGGTATTGTGCAACCCGCCGTATGTAAACGCCGCCAGCATGCAAGCCCTGCCCGCCGAATACAGGGCCGAGCCCGAGCTGGCGCTGGCGGGCGGCACCGACGGCATGGACTTCATCCGTCAACTCTTGCGCGACCTGCCTGCACGCTTGAGTCCGCAGGGCGTGCTGGTGCTTGAAATTGGCAACGAGCGCGAACATTTCGAAGCGGCCTTCCCGCAACTGGAAACCGTCTGGCTGAGCACCAGCGCAGGCGACGACCAGGTCCTCCTTCTCACCTCTGACTCCCTTTCGGCGCTGGCAGCATCGCCCGCGCCCCACCCATGATCACGCTCAAAAACCTTGTCCTTCGTCGCGGCACGAAGGTCCTGCTCGATGGCGCCTCCTGCACCATCAACCCCGGTGAAAAAGTCGGCCTGGTGGGCCGCAACGGCGCGGGCAAGTCCAGCCTGTTTGGCCTGCTCAACCACACCCTGCACGAAGACAAAGGCGACTTTTACGTGCCCGCCCAGTGGCGCATGGCGCAGGTAGCGCAGGACATGCCTGAAACCGACATGCCGGCCACGCAGTTCGTCATAGAAGGCGATGTGACGCTGTTGGCGGCCCAAACCGAAGTGGCTGCCGCCGAAGACAGTGGTGACGGTGAACGCATGGCGCACGCCTACATGGCGCTGCACGACGCTGGAGCGCACGACGCACCGGCACGCGCGCAGGCGCTGATTTTGGGCCTGGGTTTTCGCACCGACGAGCTGGAGCACCCGGTCAACAGCTTCTCGGGCGGCTGGCGCATGCGCCTGCAACTGGCCCGCGCCCTGATGTGCCCGAGCGAACTGCTGCTGCTCGACGAACCCACCAACCACTTGGACTTGGACGCGCTGGTGTGGTTGGAAGCCTGGCTAAAGCGCTACGAAGGCACCATGCTCGTAATCAGCCACGACCGCGAATTTTTGGACGCCGTGACCGACGTCACCATCCACATCGAGCGTGCCCAGCTCACGCGCTACGGTGGCAACTACAGCCGCTTTGAAGACATGCGCGCCGAACAAATGGCGCTGCAGGCCACCGCCTATTCCAAACAGCAGGACAAGATGGCGCACCTGCAAAAGTTCATTGACCGCTTCAAGGCCAAGGCCAGCAAGGCCAAGCAGGCACAAAGCCGGGTGAAAGCACTGGAGCGCATGGAAAAAATCGGCCCGGTGCTGGCGGATGCCGAATTCACCTTCGAGTTCAGCGAGCCACAAAACCTGCCCAACCCCATGCTGGCTATGCAGGACGTGAGCTTTGGCTACCCGGCGGCGGTGGAAGGCGGCGAACCCACGCTGATTGTGCGTAACGTCAGCAAATCGGTGCTGGCCGGGCAACGCATCGGCATTCTGGGTGCCAACGGCCAGGGCAAGTCCACCGTGGTCAAAACCATCGCTCGCGACCTGCAAGCGCTGGCCGGCACCATCACCGAAGGCAAGGGCCTGAACATTGGCTACTTTGCGCAGCAAGAACTGGACGTGCTGCGCCCGGCCGACACGCCGCTGGAGCACATGATTCGCCTGGTGCGCGAATGCACCACTGAGGGCCGCCTGAGCGGCCAAGCCACACGCGAGCAAGACTTGCGCGGCTTTTTGGGCAGCTTCAACTTCACCGGCGACCAGGTGAAGCAAGCCGTGGGCAGCATGAGTGGTGGCGAAAAAGCCCGCTTGGTGCTGTGCATGATTGTGTGGCAGCGCCCCAACCTGCTGCTGCTGGACGAGCCCACCAACCACCTGGACTTGGCCACCCGCGAAGCGCTGTCCATGGCGCTCAACGAGTTTGAAGGCACCGTCATGCTGGTCAGCCACGACCGCGCTTTGCTGCGCGCCGTGTGCGACGAGTTCTGGCTGGTCTCGCGCGGCGGCATTGAGCCGTTTGACGGCGATCTGGACGACTACCAGCGTTATTTGCTCGACATGGCCAAGCAGTCGCGCGAAGCACAGCGCCAGGAGCAACGTGACCAGCAGCGCAGCAGCGCACCGGTGGCCACATCCTCAGCACCCAGGGCCAACGACAAGGCAAGCGTTGTGGTCGCAGCACCTGCGCCGGTGTCCAACGCCGTCGATCTTCAGTCGCTCACCAGCCGCAGCCCGGAGCAGCGCCGTCAAGACGCGCTTCGCCGCCAGCAGGTGGCCGAAAAAACCCGTCCGATGAAAAAGGAATTGGAGCAAAACGAAAAACGCATGGCGGTGCTGGGACTGGAGAAAACCCGGCTGGAAGCCGCCCTTAGCCAACCGCTGAACAACACCGACATAGCCGATGCAGGGCGCCGCCTGAAAGCGGTGAACGACGAAACCGACACGCTGGAAGCCCGCTGGTTGGAGCTGACCGAGGCCATCGAAGCGGCCAGTGCCTGAACGTTGGGTTGATCAGGACTTTGTACTTTGTATGTGGAAAATTGTTTTTTGGTGCGCACTGACAACCGTTGTCGTCCTGTCGCTGATGCCGGGTCCCATGTTGCCTTCGGCCATCAACTTCTGGGACAAGGCTCAGCATGCCCTGGGGTTTTTCGGCTTGACCGTGCTCGCCTTGCTGGCTTACCCCAAAAAGCCGCTGAACCAAATCGGTGTTTTTTTGCTGCTCTCGGGTGGAGCCATTGAGTTGGCCCAGTGGGCCACTGGCTGGCGCCAAGGTGATTGGCTGGACCTGTTGGCCGATGCGGTCGGCATCTTGGCCGCGCTCGTGTTGCGGCTGCAATGGCGCAGCAAGCTCGCTGAAACCTTGAAACCCTGACCACACCATGCCCAAGCGCCAGCCCACCCCTGCACTGGCCTGGCTGGAGCCTGGTCAAGCTTTCCCACCGGTTGAAACCGCATGGGGCCCACAAGACCCGGCGCCGGGCTTGCTGGCTGGGGGTGGTGTGCTGGATGTGGCCACGCTGGTGGCCGCCTATTCACAGGGCATTTTTCCTTGGTACAGCGCAGGTCAGCCCATCTTGTGGTGGAGCACCGACCCCCGCATGGTTCTACAAACCGATGCGTTTCGCGTGCACCGCTCGTTGCGCAAAAGCATCCAGAACCTGCTGCGCGCCGGCCGCTTAGAAGTGCGGTTCGACCACGATTTTGAGCGGGTGATTCGCTCCTGCGCGCACACCCCCCGTGCGGGGCAGAACGGGACCTGGATTCTGCCGACCATGGTCCAAGCCTATCTGCGGTTGCACCAAGCCGGTGTGGCGCACAGCGTGGAGACCTGGATTGATGGTGAGCTGGTCGGCGGTCTTTACGCCATCAACCTAGGCTCCATGGTGTTCGGTGAATCCATGTTCAGCCGACAAAGCAACGCATCTAAAACAGCCCTGGCGGCGCTGGTGGCGTTTTGTCGAGCCCAACAAATACCCTTGATCGACTGCCAACAAGACACGCCACACCTTGCGTCACTGGGTGCAGCGTTGATGCCACGCAAAACGTTTATACAACACGTGCAAAAATCGGTAAAACTGACCACACCCCGCTGGAATTTTGAGCCAATATACTGGCAAAACATCCTAGGCGAACACAGCCCACCCGCGTGACGCATCTCAAAGAACTCCCGCTGCAAGCGCTGCAGTTTTATGCCACAGCGCCCTATCCTTGTAGTTATCTGCAGGGGCGCCAAGCCCGCTCGCAAGTGGCCACGCCCAGCCACCTCATTCACAACGATGCGTATTCCGATCTGGTGAGTCGGGGATTTCGTCGCAGCGGCATGTTCACCTACCGGCCTTATTGCGACGGTTGCCAAGCCTGTGTGCCACTCAGGGTACCCGTGGCCCACTTCACACCCAGCCGCAGCCAGCGCCGCAGCATGGGTCAGCACGCTGACTTGCAAACCCGGGTGCTCAAGCTGTGTTTTGTCCCTGAGCACTACCAGTTGTACCTGCGTTACCAGAACAGCCGCCATGCCGGCGGTGGGATGGACCACGACAGCATCGACCAATACACCCAATTCCTGCTACAAAGCCGTGTCAACTCTCGCTTGGTCGAGTTCTATGAACCCAGGTCAGATGGCACGCTGGGGCCGCTAAAAATGGTGTCTATCGTCGATGTTTTGAACGACGGACTGTCTGCGGTTTACACCTTTTATGAACCCAATGACAAAGCCAGTTACGGCACCTACGGTGTTCTTTGGCAGATCGAACAGGCCCGCACCCTGAGACTGCCTTATGTTTACTTGGGTTATTGGATCGCCCAGAGTAACAAAATGAATTACAAGGCCGACTACCGCCCCCACGAGTTGCTGATCGATGGCGAATGGCTTCCGGCTAGCCTGTAGGCATATGCCTATGTGACGTGATCAGAGCAGGACAAGCGGCTCCGCAGCACAGCATGAACGGGCCGTCTGACGGTGTGCAATTTCATCTCGTAAAATAAAAACAACCATCCACGAGCACATGACCAAACGATCCGACAACCTGCCCACCACGCCCACCGTTCAGGTGATTGAACGCATGTTCAACCTGCTGGAGGTATTGGCCTCCCGAGAAGAGCCCGTATCGCTCAAGGAAATCAGCGAAAAAACCGGGCTTCACCCCTCCACTGCCCACCGTATCCTGAACGATCTGACCATTGGCCGCTTTGTGGACCGGCCCGAAGCCGGCAGCTACCGCCTGGGTATGCGTTTGCTGGAACTCGGAAACCTGGTCAAAGCCCGGTTGAGTGTGCGCGATGCGGCCTTGGTCCCCATGCGGGAATTACACAAGTTGATTCAACAGCCGGTCAACCTGAGCCTGCGCCAGGGCGATGAAATTGTGTATGTTGAGCGCGCCTACAGTGAGCGCTCAGGCATGCAGGTGGTCCGTGCCATTGGTGGGCGTGCTCCCTTGCACCTCACCTCGGTGGGTAAACTGTTCCTGGCCGCCGACGAGCCGCAACGGGTTCGCGCCTACGCCACTCGCACAGGTCTCGTGGGCAACACCCGCAACAGCCTGACCCAACTGATCACACTAGAGCGCGAACTCAACCAGTGCCGCCAAATTGGCGTTGCCCGCGACAACGAAGAACTGGAACTTGGGGTTCGCTGCATGGCTGCTGGCATTTACGACGACCAATGCAAACTGGTTGCGGGCCTGTCCATATCAGCTCCCGCTGATCGCATCGATGAAAACTGGGTGCTCAAACTGCGCGCTACAGCGGCTGAAATATCGGCGGCGCTGGGTTGCCCCAAGGCCCAGTTGGCTACGGCACGGATTGAGTCCCGGTAAGCGCCAAATCATTGCAAATAAACGGTCCCTTGGGAGCGTTTATTGTGGATAGCGCGTTTTGCAGCCACTCAACCTTGTGGCCTGATAAAAGCAGCCTGAATGGTCTGTGCCTCGACCCAGCGCCGCACGCGCTCAGCGTCCTGCACACGGCTGACCACGCCTGCGGAATCCAGAAATACCATAATGACTTTGCGCCCCGCCACCCGGGCTTGCATAACAAGGCAGCGGCCAGCTTCTGAGATATAGCCGGTTTTTTGCAAACCAATGTCCCATTCAGGGCTGCGAATCAGTCGATTGGAATTGTTGTATTGCAGCGTGCGATGACCAAGTGCCAGTTGATGGCCGGGTGAAGTGGACAGGTCACGCAAAATCGGGCGCTCGTAAGCAACCGACACCAGCGTCGCCAAATCTCGGGCGCTTGACTGGTTCTGGCTCATCAGACCCGTTGGCTCCACATAGCGGGTGTCGTGCATGCCCAACTCACGTGCTTTGCTGTTCATCAGCTCAACGAAATGCCGCATACCTCCTGGAAAAGTGCGGCCCAGCGCATGAGCCGCACGGTTTTCGCTGGACATCAGTGCCAAGTGCATCATTTCACCACGGGTCAGGGTTGAGCCTACGGCGAGACGCGAACTGCTGCCCTTGTAGGTGTCGACATCGTCCTGGGTAATGGTTATGGCTTCATCCATGGACAAGTTGGCATCGGCGATCACCAGACCGGTCATCAATTTGGTCAACGACGCAATCGGTAAAACCGCCGAGTCATTTTTGCTGAACAACACTTCGTTGGTATCTTGATCGACCACCAGCGCCACGCTAGAGTTCAGCTCCAAAGCATCGTCGCTGCCGCGCAGTCCCAAGCGCTCACCCGTTGACAACCTGGGGGCGGCAGCGACACGAACCAACGATGCCGTCGAATGGGCACGGACAGCCACGTTGCCAGGGGAAGTTCTGTTCGAGCTCTTGGCGAGTGCCGTGCTTTTTGCAGACTGCCTCGCAACGGCCTTTTGTGTGCCGCTTGCTTGTGGAGACGCCTTTTTGGCCACCGCTTTATGTGCTTTGGCAGCTGCCTTTTTGACCTGCTTTGGTTCGGTGCGCGCAGCTTTTTTGCTATCCGTCACACGTTTAAGCT